>NZ_LIPP01000170.1 GCF_001418335.1 Streptomyces aurantiacus
GCAGCGGCCTCGCCCCATCGGGCAGCTGATCGTTCCTTGAGGGCGTATGTGCGGGGGTGAGGGCGTGCGTGCGGGCGGGAGGATGCGGGTCGTGAGGGATCACGCGGGGATCGTCTCCACCCGTGGGTGGAGAGCAGTCGTCTCCCGGATCCACCCATGATCCACCCTGGCTCCGATCTGCCGGCCGGTCCGTTTCCGTAGCGTCGAAGGTGTCGACAGCGCCCGCTGCCGACACCTTCCTTTCTTCGTTCACGGAGGCCGCGATGTCCGGGTTTGTCGATGCCCTGGCGATTCTCGCCGTTGTCATCCTGGTGGTCGCCCGCCAGTTCCGCACCCGGCGGATGGCGGAGGACAGGCGTTGGTGGGTCGTGCCCGTGGTGCTGTTCTTTCTCGCCGTGCGCGAGCCCGGTCTGATCGACCCCGGCCATCGGACGGCATCGGCCGTCCTGCTCGGCGCCGAACTTCTCATCGCCCTGGCCACCGGCCTCGGCTGGGCGTGGACCACACGCGTCTGGGCAACGCAGGACGGAGCGGTGTGGAGCAGGGGCAGCAAGGCCGGCGTGCTGGTCTGGATCACCGGCATAGCCCTGCGGGCGGCCCTGATCGGCCTCGGCGCCGCGTTCGGTCTCCACCAGGACACCTCCGCCCTGCTCCTCGGGCTCGCTCTGACACTGCTCGCCCGTTCCGGCATCCTGGCCTGGCGGGCGCAGGGACTGCATCCGGTGAGCGGACAGGGCGCGGCATACGGTGAAGACGTGCCCCAGCCCGCGTGGAAGGAGCGTGTGTGACGGAGAACGTCTGGCAGCGCTGGCCCTCCCGCGAGGCACTCTCCCGAGCGGGAGTGCCCAGGCCCCGGCGCGCACTGGACGCGGGCGCGCGGGTCCTCGTCGGCGGGGTCCTCCTGTGGACGACCTTCGCCGACAGTGACCTGCACGGCTGGAGCGTCGCGGCTGCCGTCCTGGGCGTCCTCGTGGGCGGATTCGGGATCTGGGGATTCAGGAGGACCACGCTCGATCACCGGCTCCTGCCCTCACTGGGGCTGCTCGTGCTGCCGTTCGCCGCCGCGATGGTGGCCCACAGCGCGGATCTGCGAGTGCTGGCCCTCGTCCTGTGGTGCGTGTGCGGCATCACCGCCATGGAGCGGTTGCCCCTCGTGGCCGCCCTGCCCGCCACCTCCGTGGCGCTCGGGGCGTACGCGGTCGTGGATCACGACGGCCGGCCGGCCACCGTGGCCACGACCGGAGGGATAGCCCTGCTCGGCTATGTGCTCCGGCTGGATGCCGAGGCCCGTGGCAACGCCCAGCGACTGCTCGCCCAGGAGCGTGCGGCGCGTGCGGCCGAAGCGGAGTCGGCTGCGCTGGCGGAGCGGGCCCGGATCGCGCGGGAGATCCACGACGTGCTGGCGCACAGCCTCTCGGCCCAGCTCGTGCATCTGGAGGCGGCCCGGCTGCTGATCGAGAGAGGTGCGGAGCGGGACCAGGTCCTCGACCGGGTCGTGGCCGCACGCGGGATGGCCCGGGAGGGACTCGCCGAGACCCGGCAGGCGCTCTCCGCGCTGCGCGGTGAGATGTCCCCGTTGGAGGAGTTCCTGAGCGAGCTCGTCGCCGAATCCGTCGGTGCCGAGGTCACTGTCACGGGTGAACGGCGGCCACTGCCGGCCGAGGTGTCCCAGGCGGCCCGCAGGGTCGCTCAGGAGGCCCTGACGAACGTCCGCAAGCACGCGCCGGGCGCCAAGGTCCGCATACGGATGGACTACGGCCCACACGAAGTGACGCTGAACGTACGGGATTCGGGGGCGCCGCCGGGGGAGTTCGCACACACCGGCGCCGGATACGGTCTGCTCGGGATGCGGGAGCGCGCCGAGCTGCTGGGCGGCTCGCTGGAAGCCGGACCGTACGAGGAGGGGTTCATGGTGACGCTGAAGGTGCCTGTATGACGGGGGACGACGGAGCACCGGCCCGTGTCGTGGTGGCGGACGACCAGACCGTGGTGCGCGAGGGCATCGTGATGCTGCTCGGCCTGCTGCCGGGAATCGAGGTCGTCGGCGCGGCCGCCGACGGCAACGAGGCCGTGCGACTGGTGGCCGAGCTCGACCCTGACGTGGTGCTGATGGACCTGCGCATGCCCCGCTGCGACGGAGCCGAGGCGACCAGACGCATCAGGTCCGCGTACCCGCGGACACAGGTCGTCGTGCTCACCACGTACGCGGACGACGAGTCGCTGTTTCCCGCGCTGAGGGCGGGCGCCCGCGGCTATCTCACCAAGGACGCGGGAGGCGAGGAGATCGTACGAGCCGTGCGGAGCGTGCTCTCCGGGGACGCCGGGCTCTCGCCGGCCATCCAGCGACGGCTGCTGGAGCGTCTGTCGGAGCCGGAGCCCACCGTGCCCGCGCAGGAGGCTTCGGACGGGCTCACCGCGCGGGAGGCGGAGGTGCTGGCGCTGATCGCCGACGGCCTGACCAACCAGGAGATCGCCCGCAAACTGCATGTGTCCACGGCCACGGTGAAGACCCACATCAACAACCTCTTCGCCAAGACGGGGCTCAAGGACCGTGCGCAGGCCGTCCGTTACGCCTTTACGAGGGGACTTGTGCGCCCACCAGGGGGGTGAGTCACCTGATGGGGTGAAGTGCGGGGAGAGAAGAGTCAGGGATCTTCCCGTTCTGTCCATCCTTGGGCGCGCGGCCGAAACGGGCCGCGGACAAGGAGAGTCCGGTGGAGAAGCACGACGGTCCCGACCCCGCAAGGGTCCGGATCGACGACCCCTGGTACGACGCGCTCGCCTCCGGGTGGGGCGAGTTGGACGGCACGGGCGCGCCCGCTCCTGTCGTGCCGCCCGCGCGCGGAAGGCAGGAGGACCGGGGCACCCGTGCCGCCGACATCTATCTGGAGGTGCAGCGCAGTGCTGCCTTCCAGGAGGTGCGCAGTCGGTATCGGAGGTTCGTGATCCCGGCCGCCGCCGTCTTCCTCACCTGGTACGTGGCCTATGTCGTGACGGCGACCACGGCGCCGGCCTTCATGGCGCGGCCCGTCGCCGGGGCGGTGAACGTGGCGATGGTCGCGGGGCTCGGACAGTTCCTCACGACGTTCCTCCTCACCTGGGCCTACGCGCGGCACGCACGGCTGCGCCGAGATCGCGCCGCGCTCGATCTGCGCTGGGACACACAGGAGCTGACGCGCGCTGTCGCCGGTGGTGAGAGGTGACCGGGAACCATCAGACGCTGGCCCTGCTGCTGTTCAGCGTGTTCGTGGCGATCACTCTGGGGATGACGACCTGGGTGAGCCGTCATCGGCATGGTTCGGCGGAGGAGTTCTATGCGGGCGGTCGGCTCTTCTCGCCGATGGAGAATGGTTTTGCCATCGCGGGCGACTACATGTCGGCCGCCTCCTTCCTCGGTATCTCGGGGCTGATCGCGCTCTTCGGCTACGACGGGCTGCTCTACTCGGTGGGCTTTCTCGTCGCCTGGCTCGTCGTGCTGTTCCTGGTCGCCGAACTGGTCCGCAACTGCGGGCGGTTCACGCTCGCCGACGTCGTCGCCTCCCGCATGCGCGAGCGGCCGGTGCGGATCGCCGCGGGAACCTCCTCGGTGACCGTGTCCGTCCTGTATCTGGTGGCGCAGATGGTGGGGGCGGGCAGCCTGGTCGCGCTGCTGCTGGGAGGCACGAGCGAGGCGGCGCGGACCTGGACGGTCATCGGGGTCGGCGCGCTCATGGTCGTCTATGTGTCGTTCGGAGGGATGCGGGCCACCACGTGGATCCAGATCGTCAAGGCGGTGCTGCTCATGGGCGGAGCGATCGCGTTGACCGTGCTCGTCCTGATGCGGTTCCACGGGGACTTCAACCAGTTGCTGCGTACGGCGGCGGAGCGGAGTGGGCACGGGAATGCGTTCCTCGCGCCGGGGCTGAAGTACGGCGGGGACTGGACGGCACGCCTCGACTTCATGAGTTTGGGCCTCGCACTGGTGCTCGGCACGGCCGGGCTGCCGCACATCCTGTCGCGCTTCTACACGGTGCCGACCGCGAGGGCCGCCCGTCGCTCGGTCGTCTGGTCGATCGGCCTGATCGGCGGGTTCTACCTGATGACGATCGTGCTGGGGTTCGGGGCGGCGGCGATCATCGGCCCGGATGCCGTACGGGGGTCGAACGCGGCCGGGAACACGGCGGTTCCGCTGCTGGCCCTTGATCTGGGCGGCGGCGCGGGTTCCACCGGAGGAACGGTTCTCTTCGCGGTCGTCGCCGCGATCGCCTTCGCCACGATCCTCGCGGTGGTCGCAGGCATCACGCTCGCCTCCTCGGCGTCCGTGGCCCACGACCTGTACGCGTCGCTGCGCGGACGGCATGCGAAACCGCGCAGCGAGGTGGCCGTGGCGCGGACCGCCGCGGTCGGCATCGGGGTCGTGGCCATCGCGCTGGGCCTGCTCGCGCGCGACCTCAATGTGGCGTTCCTCGTGGGGCTGGCCTTCGCGGTCGCCGCGTCGGCGAATCTGCCCGTCCTGCTGTACTCGCTGTTCTGGCGGAACTTCACGACGCGCGGCGCGGTGTGGTCCGTGTACGGGGGCCTGGTGCCGGCGTTGGTGCTCGTGGTGCTGTCGCCCGTGGTGTCGGGCAGTCCCGCCTCGCTGTTCCCGGGCGTGGACCTCCAGTACTTCCCGCTGGAGAACCCGGGCCTGGTGTCCATCCCGCTGGGTTTCCTCGCGGGCTGGCTCGGCACGGTCACCTCGCCCCAGCCGCCGGACCAGGCCAGGCACGCGGAGACCGAGGTGCGGGCGCTCACGGGAGCGGGGGCGGTCTGAGGCGGTCGGTCCCGGGCGGGTGGTGTTCTCAGGTTCGGGTCGCCCAGACATAGCGGTGTTCGGGGCGGCCCGCGTCGCCGTACTTCAGGCTCAGCGTGGCCCGTCCTGTGCGTTCCAGGAGCTTCAGGTAGCGTTGGGCGGTCTGCCGGCTGAGGCCGGTCCGGTCGGCGATCTCCTGGGCGGACAGGGGGCTTTCCGAGTTCACCAGAGCCCGGCGTACGGCCTCCGCGGTGGTGGGAGAGTGCCCTTTGGGCAGATCCGGTTCGGTGCCCGCCGACAGGGCCCCGAAGATCCGGTCGACCTCGGCCTGTTCGGCCTCGCCGCCGCCGTCGAGGGTGCGGCGCAGCTGGGCGTAGGCATCGAGTTTCGCGCGCAGCCCGGCGAAGGCGAACGGTTTCACCAGGTACTGGAGGGCGCCGTGCCGCATCGCGGCCTGGACCGTGGTGATGTCACGGGCCGCCGTCACCATGATCACGTCGGTCTGGTGGCCACGTCGCCGCATCTCCTGGACGACCGCGAGACCCGTCTCGTCGGGCAGGTAGTGGTCGAGCAGCACAAGATCCAGCTGGGGCAGTGCTTCCAGCTGCCGCAGTGCATCCGCCGCCGAGTGGGCCTCGCCCGCGACGTGGAAACCCGCGACCTTCTCCACATAGGCGGCGTTGATCCGGGCGACCCGGACGTCGTCGTCCACGACCAGTACCTCGATCATCGCGGCTCCTCCTCGGCGGTCGTGGTGGCTCTCTCCGGTGCCGGCACCGGAGCGGGTGCGGGCACCGGCTCGGCTGTGAGCCCCGGTTCCGCCAGCGCCTCCGGCAGTACGATCGTGAATTCCGCGCCCCCGCCCTGCGCCTCGGCGACCCGCGCGCTGCCACCCTGCCGTTCGGCGAGCCGACGTACCAGCGAGAGGCCGATACCGCGCTTGCGGTGGGCCGGCGGTTCCTTGGTGGACCAGCCCTCCGTGAAGATCAGCTCACGTTGCCCGACGGGAATCCCCGGCCCGGTGTCCCGCACCTTGAGTACAGCCGTACGCCCTTGCGCGCGCAATTCGACCTCCACGCGTGCGTGGAGGGTGCCCGCGACGGCGTCGAGCGCGTTGTCGACGAGGTTCCCGACGATCGTGACCAGTCCCCGGGCGTCGACCAGCCGGTCCGGGAGCAGCGTCCTGTCGGAGATCTTCATGGCCACGGCCCGTTCCGCCGCGACGGTGGCCTTGCCCACCAGGAGGGCGGCGAGCAGCGGGTCGTGGATCTTCTCGGTGACCTGTTCCGCGGTGGCCCTGTGGTCGCCGACCACCTCGCCGACGAACTCCACGGCATCGTCGAACATCTCCAGTTCCAGCAGGCCGAGCAGGGTGTGCATCCGGTTGGCGTGCTCGTGGTCCTGGGCGCGCAGGGCGTCGATAAGACCGCGGGTGGAGTCGAGTTCACGGCCCAGCTGCTCCAGTTCCGTGCGGTCCCGCAGCGTGGCGACGGCGCCCCCGTCGTCGGTCGGCATGCGGTTGGCGACCAGGACCCGCTGTCCGCGGACTGTGAGCAGATCGGTTCCGTCGACGGTTCCGGCCAGCACATCGGTCGTACGTCCCTCGCCGAGCGCCGTGCCGAGAGGCTGCCCCACGGCTTCGTCGCCGATGCCCAGCAGCCGGCGCGCCTCGTCGTTGAGCAGCCGGATCCTGCCTTCGTGGTCCAGCGCGACGACGCCCTCCCTGATGCCGTGCAGCATGGCCTCGCGTTCCGCCAGGAGCCCGGCGATGTCGGAGAAGGCCAGGTCACGGGTCTGGCGCTGCACCCGCCGTGAGATGAGATAGGCGGCCAGCGCGCCGACGGCCAGCGCCCCGCCCGCGTAGGCGAAGAGCCCGGGGATCGCGTGGATCAGGCGGGCCCGCACGCTGTCGTACTCGATGCCGACCGAGACCGCGCCGACGATGTCGCCGCCCGCGTCGCGCAGCGGCACCTTGCCGCGTGCCGAGCGGCCCAGCGTGCCGTTGTCGATCTCCATGACCTCCCGGCCGGCCAGTGCCTGCCGGGGGTCAGTGGAGACGCGCTCCCCGATCTCGGCGGGGTGGGTGTGCGACCAGCGCACGCCGCGCATGTCCATGATCACGACGTACTCGGCCCCGCTCGCCCTGCGGACCCGCTCCGCCTCCGCCTGGACCGGCCCGTCCGCCGAGGGGCGCGTCGACGTCAGCTCCTCGGCGAGCTGTGGCCGCGCCGCCGCGGTCTGCGCGATGGCGAGCGCGCGGCGCATCGCCTGGTCGTCCAGCTGGTCACTGAGCGGCGCGAGGAACAGACCCGTCGCGAGTACGGCGACCCCGGCGGCGATCGCCACCTGCATCAGCAGCACCTGCGAGAACATCCGCCTCGGCATACCGAGGCGGAGCCGGCGGGCAGGGGCAGTGGGGCTCATACCCATGACGGTACGGGGAGCGGCGCGCGGGGCTGTAGGGGGTGTGGCGTGGATCTCGTTCGGAAGGCCTGGTCAGCGGGTCGCCGGGCGCATGGCGGCGGTAGGTGACAGCTCGCGTACCGCCGTCACGTCCATCCGGGCCGGGGAACCGAGAGCGGAGCCGCAGCTCTCCGCCCGGGGCGGCGACGAGGCACCCTGGGCGACCGTGACGAGCCAGTGGCGGCCGTCCGTGTGGGCGATCGTCACCTCCCACCGAGGTGCCTCGCCCTCGGTGCGGACCACGCTCAGCGCGCCCGCCGCGTCGACGCACGCCGCCGTGCGCACCGCCAGCTCGGCGGCCTGGCCGGGGCGGTCCCAGGCGGAGCCGCCACGGCATCCCTCGGTGACGACACGCCCTTCCCGTACGCCCTGGAGGACCTCCTTGACGGCGTGGGCCTCGGCACGCCCGTACGCGTAGCCGAACGGCAGCACAAGAAGAGTGGGCGAGAAGCGGTGGCCCCCCAGGTGCGTGACCTCCCACGCGCCCCGCACTCCGGAGGCGGCGAGTTCGGCGGCGAGGGGGCGGCCGAGCAGGGCGCAGCACCGGTCGCGCTTGCCGTTGGTGCACACGAGGGCGAGCGGATCCCCGGTGTGGGGGCGGCCGTCGAGCGTGGTGTCGAAGGTGGCGGGCAGGCCCCTGCCCAGCTCGGCGAAATCAAGTGTGAGCAGTTGCTCGGGGTCTGACGTGGTGGCGTTGCGCAGCCATACGTTTCCCGGAGTGGTGTGGGCCGCGTACACCTGCCGCTCGGCGACCGTGTGGCAGTCCGCGTGGCGCCCCGGGCGGCGTATCAGAGCGATGCGGACGCCGGTGCCCTCGGCTGCCTGCTCCAGGGCGCGGCCCAGCATGGGATCCAGGTGGCTGGAGGTCAGCGCGTCGGCCCCCCAGGGACCGGGCTGTTCGACCAGCAGCCACGTCCTCGCCGTGGCGGCGGTCCCCGCGAGGGGCTCCGCCAGGTCTCGGGAGACCTTCGCGCACGTACTCACAGAGGTGAGCCTAACCTGACCTGATCCTTGGTGGCCTCTGGGACGGGTGGTGTCACTGCTCCGGAAGTGGCTGAGGTGGCCGTTCGCCGACGTAGTGCCCGCTCGGGCGCATCCGCAGGGGGGCCTCGCCGTACTCCTCCAGGATGTGGGCGATCCAGCCGGCCGTGCGGGCCACGGCGAAGATCGTCTCGCCCGCCGAGGCGTGCATGCCGGACGAGGCCGTGAGGACGGCGAGGGCCAGGTCGACGTTGGCGTGCAGTGGGACGTGGCGGGCCGTTGTGGCCACGACGTCGCGAGCCGCCGCCAGGGCGGGAGCGGCGTCGGGGATCTCCTCCAGGAGAGCGAACAGCGCCCGCGCGCGCGGGTCCTCACCGGGGTAGAGGCGGTGACCGAGGCCAGGGACGCGACGTCCGGCGCGGAGTTCGTCGGAGATCACCGGGGCCGCCGTGCCGCGGTCGAGGACGTCGAGGAGCATCCGGTGGGCCAGGCCGCTGGCCGCTCCGTGGAGGGGGCCTTCGAGGACGCCGAGGCCCGCCGAGACGGCGGCGTACGCGTGGGCGCGGGCCGAGGCGGCCACCCGGACCGCCAGCGTGGACGCGGCCAGGTCGTGGTCGACGAGCAGCCCGAGGGCCGTGTCCAGGGCGTGCAGGGCTGCCGTCGAGGCTTCGCGTCCGCTGAGCCGGGCCCACAGGCGGTGTGCCAGCGGACCGTCGTCGCGATGATCGTGGCGCTGGGGCGGCAGGGCGGCGACGAGCGTCGGGATCAGGGTGCGGGCCGTGCCGAGAACGGCCTCTTCGGAGAGGTCGAAGCGCAGCGGATCTGCGGTCGCCGCCGCGACGGCGGCCACCCGGAGCCGGTCGGTGGGGCCCGTGTGCTCGGGCAGCGAGTCGACGGCGCGGCGGGCCACCGCGACGGATGCCTCGGGTGCCGTGAAGGTGGCGCCGGGGCGCAGGACGCCGGTCCAGAGCCACTCCGCGACCTCTTCGTAGGAGTGGCGCGCGGCGAGCTCGGTGGCGTCGACGCCTCGGAAGTAGTAGCGGTCCCGGTCGATCAAGGTGATCCGGGTGCGGACGGAGAGCGTGCCGCCGGCCGGTGAACTCCCGGCCGGCTCACGCCTGTTGCGGCGCGCGAGGGCTTCCACCTCCTTGGGGTCGAAGGTGCTGCCCCGGCCACCCGGGTTGCTCCGGCTGCTGAGCCGGCCGCGGCTCACGTACGCGTACACCGTCTCCGGTTTCACGCCGAGCAGCTCGGCGGCCTCTCTGGTGCTGATCCGCCGTCCTTCTTGCGCGGGGGCCTCTTCTTGCTCCCTCATGGGCGTCACCGTGATCACCGTATCTGCGAGTTTCATATTGATTGGATCAATATTAACAAGAGTCGGAGTCAAGCATGGACAGTCCCCAAGCAAGTCCAGGGAAGCAAGCATGTCGATCAACCCGACGGCTCCGCGAACCGGTCCAGCGCCGCAACGTCCTCGCCCCGGTCACCGGTCGGCCTGCCGCCGACTGGCGTCTCGCCACCGACGGCCGACTGATCCTCGGTCCTCAACCGTCTGCGCGAATCAGGGCACGGGCACAGCGATCGGCGGTTCCGGCCCTACGTACCGCGCCACCGGGCGGATGATTTTCGGATCCTCCGCCTGTTCCAGGATGTTCGCGCTCCAGCCGACCACCCGTGCCGCAGCGAATGTCGGAGTGAACATCTCGCGGGGCAGACCGCACAGTTCCATGACCACGCCCGCATAGAATTCGACGTTCGTGTGAAGTTCACGGCCGGGCTTGAGCTCCGCCAGAATCGCTTCCACGTGCTGTTCGACCTCTGTCGCGAAGTCGACCTGCGGGCCGCCGAACCGCTCCGCGATGCCCCGGAGCATGCGTGAACGAGGATCCTCGGTGCGGTAGACGGGATGGCCGAAACCCATGATGCGGTCGCCTGCGAGAACGCGTTCGCGGATCCACGGGTCGATCCGGTCACGGGTGCCGATCGCGTCGAGCGTGTCCAGCGCACGGCTCGGAGCGCCACCGTGGAGGGGTCCCGAGAGTGCTCCCACCGCGCCGACCAAGGCGGCGGCCACGTCTGCTCCCGTCGACGTAATCACCCTCGCTGTGAACGTTGACGCATTGAACCCGTGGTCGATGGTCGAGATCAGGTACTGCTCGATCGCCCTCGCCCGGTCCGCGTCCGGCTCCGAGCCTGTCAGCATGTAGAGGTAGTTCGCGGCATACGGAAGATCCTCGCGGGGCTCGATCGGCTCCAGCCCTTGTCCCAGGCGGTGGAGAGCTGTCAGCAGTGTCGGCACGGCTGCCGCGGACACGATCGTGTCGTCGCGGCGCTGGTCGGCGTCAATGTCATACACCGGGCGGAACCCCTTCGCGGCCCCGAGCAGTGACAGCGCGGTCCGCAGACCTGCAAGTGGGCCGGAGCGGCCGCTCGCCGCAGCGACGGCGGGCAGCGCTTCCCGTACGCCGGCGGGCAGGCTGCGCAGTTTCGTGGTGTGGGCGGTGAAGGCGGACAGCTGTGCTGCGTCCGGCAGTTCACCGTGGATCATCAGGTGCCAGACGTCCTCGAAGCTGCGGGTGTGCGCGAGGTCCACGGCGGAGTACTGGCGATAGTGATAGAAGCCTTCCAGCCCCCTGACGTCCCCCAGTCGAGTGGCGGTGACGACGACGCCCGCGAGTCCTGGCGGTACGTCGAGGGTGGCGGACGCGGTCCGGTTGATCGGCATGTTCCCTCCTTGAACTTGATTCGACTGTCCATGCTTGACTGATCTCCTGTCAATATTGATTGGATCAATATATTTGAGGGTGCCATGGCGTCCGCGCGGGGCCGAGCTCTGGTTCTCGCGCACACCTCGTGTATCAGCGCTGCAGTGCTTCGGTGGGCTGGATGCGTGCCGCCCGCCATGCCGGGTACAGCCCCGCCAGCAGGCCGGTGGTCAGGCCGACGGCCGGGCCCGCCGCGACCGTGGCGGGGTGCACGACCGGGGTCCAGTCACGTACGACGGCGACGCCGACGACGGTCACCGTTCCGAGGCTGGTGCCGATCAGTCCGCCGAGGCTGCCGAGGGCACCGGACTCGGCGAGGAACTGGGCGGTGATGTCGCGGCTGCGGGCGCCCAGGGCGCGGCGGAGGCCGATCTCGCCGGTCCGTTCCAGGACGGCGACGAGGGTGGTGTTGGCGATGCCGACGGCGCCGATCACCAGGCAGATTCCGGAGAGGAGAAGGAAGAGCTGGTTGAGGTCGGAGGTGACGTCGGCGCGGAGTGTTCCGGGGTCCGGGGGTGGGATGGCCTTGAGGTACTCGGGGTGGTCGGGGCGTAGCGCGGTGGGGGCCTCGGCGGCGATCTGGACGGCGGCGCCGGTGTCGGTGGCGATGAGCATCTTCGCGCCCCGGGCGGGTGGTCCCCAGAGGGTCTCGGCGGTGGTGCGGGGGACGACGACGGAGAGCAGCAGATCGGCCTTGCGGCTGAGGTCGGAGAGGATGCCGACCACGGTGAAGGGCTTGCCGTCGATGAAGATCGCCGGGTGGGCTTCGAGCGTGGTGATGCCGAGGAGGGTGGCGGCACCGGAGCCGATGACGGCGACGGGCTGTTTCGTCCGGGACGGATAGCCGTCGTAGAGGCGTCCCTGGGCGAGGGTGGGGACCGCGGCGCGAAGGGCACCGGGGGACGCGGCGACGACGTCGATCGGCCGGCCCCCGGCGCCGGCGCCGACGGGAGCGGCGGTGACACGGAGCCCGCGGTCGGTGCCCGCGGTCCAGTAGACCCCGGCGTGCCGTACGCCGTTGAGCCTTTCGACGCGGGCGTCGGCATCGGCGGGGAACGCCCGCCCGGCGAACTCGTCCTGTTCGGCCGCGATGTCCTCGACGGTGACCTCGGTGGCGGTCAGGAGGTCGAAGCGTGCGTCGATCTGGGACGAGGCGGTAGCGGTCAGCCCGAGGACGGCGACGAACGCGCCCACGCCCAGGACCGTGCCGAGTGCGGTGAGGACCGAGCGGGCGGGGCGTTGCAGTATCCCGGCGGTGGCCTCGGCGAGCAGATCCCGCGGGCCGAGCCCCGTCGACTCCACTGCCTCCACGGCCCGTTCGCGGCGTCGGGACCTCGGGATCACGTGGTCACCACCCGTTCGGTCAGGACGCCGTCGCGGAGGGCGACGGTACGGGCGCCGCGGGCGGCGATGCCGGCGTCGTGGGTGATGACCAGCACGGTCATGCCATCGGAGTGCAGCCCGTCCAGCAGGCCGAGGACCGTGCTCGCGTTGACCGTGTCGAGGTTGCCCGTGGGTTCGTCGCACAGCAGCAGGGACGGCCGGGTGACCAGGGCACGGGCGATCGCCACCCGTTGGCGTTCTCCGCCGGACAACCGGGTGGGTGGCGCGGCGGTCCGGTGGCCCAGACCGACGCGGTCCAGGGCCTCGCGGGCGCGTGCGGCGCGCTCCTTGCGGGGGACGCCGTTGTAGACCATCGCGAGCAGGACGTTCTCCAGAGCCGAGCGGTGGGGGAGGAGATGGAAGGACTGGAAGACGAAGCCGATACGGCGACCGCGCAGGGCGGTGCGCGCGGCGTCCTTCAGGGCGCCCGTGTCGACGCCGTCCAGTAGGTACCTGCCGGTGGTGGGGGCGTCGAGAAGTCCCGCGATGTTGAGGAACGTCGACTTGCCGGCTCCGGACGGGCCGGTGACGGTCACGAACTCGCCGCGCTCGATGATCAGGTCGCACGGCCGGAACGCAGGGACCCGCGGCGGGCCGGGATAGGTGAGGCCGACCTGTCGGAACTCGATGACGGGGGCCGTCACTCGGCTGCCTCCCCGGTGGCTCTGATACCGGTGACGACGTGGTCACCCTCGCTGAGCCGGCCGCCGGCCACCGGCGTTATCTGGACGAAGCCGTCACCGGTGGTGCCGGGACGGACTTCCACGGCTCGCGGCGTCCTGTCCGTGCCGAGGACGGTGACCACCGTCTTTCCGTCGGCCCTGGAGGTGATGGCGGTGACGGGGACGACCAGGGCCTTGCCCTCGGTCGAGGCGGCCTCGACCGTCAGCCGTACTTCCTGCCCCGCGAGCTCGGCGTCCAGAGGCTTGTCGGGGGCGACGGTCATCAGGTAGCCCTGACCGCCAGGGGGTGTGTCCCCGTCCTTGCCGGCGGCGGTGTCGTCCTGCCGGACGCTGTCGAGAGTGTCGGCGACGGACCGTACGGTCGCGGTCGCGGTGATACCGGTCAGTTCGGAGAGGATCTCGACCTTCTGGCGCGGGTGCACCAGTTCCTTCTGGTGCTGCTGGAGATGGCTGTCGACGACCAGTGCTCCGGCCGAGACGGTCATCACCGGCCCCGTCACCTTCGTACCAGGCCGGGCCGTGACGGAGTCCACCCGGGCGGGAAAGCCGTCCAGGAAGACGACCTCGCCCGCGGGCAGCATCGGGCCGGACTCGGCCTGTATCGCCGCCAGATCCTCGCGGGCCTCCGCGAGATCTTCCTTTGCCCGCTTCACCGCCTTGTCGGGCTTGCCGCTGGGTGTTTCGGCGGAAGCACGGATCTCCTCGGCACCCTCGGCACCCTCGGCATCCTCGACCGCCCTCCCGGCGGCGGTCACCCGGTCCTCCGCGGTCTCCAGCGCGGCCTTGCCGCCGCGGAGGGCGGGCAGTGGGTCGTAACCGATGGAGGAGTAGAAGGAGTCGAGCGCGGTTTTCGTACCGGCCCCGAAGACGCCGGAGGTGTCCGTACCCGCACTGTGCCCCAGAGCCCGCAGCGCTCGCTGGAGCTGCTTGACGTCGTCGCCCTCGGAACCCGGCTTGAGGTCCCGGTACACCGGCAGCTTTCCCCGCAGGGCGAATACCGGGCGGCCGGAGATTTCGAGGAGAACCCTGCCCGCCTCGAACGTGTCAGCGGCTTTGAGGCCCAGCTTGGTCACCACGGCGGTCCCACCGTCGGGCCCGGCGACGGCAGGGGCTATCTCGACCGACTGCGTGGCGGTGACTGTCCCTCGGATGATCACCGAGTCCTTCAGTACCCGCCGTTCCACCGGAGCCGTGAGGACGTCGGAGGGCGGTGCTTCGGAGTCGGCCGCGGCCTGTGCGGGCGACTTGACGACGAGAGATGCCGCGAGGCCCGCCGCGGTGAACAGCAGAGCTCCGACAGCCACTGCGGCGACCCACCGGCGTCTGCGCGCCAACTTGGGGACCTCGCCCCGGTCGGACGGCGATTCCGGTGTCTGCGGGTGGGTGAACTCGTGGAACACGGAGGACTCCTCGTCGGCGGCGCTCGGAACAGATCCCCTCCCCTACTCGGAGCGGATGCCTCGGCCGGCTGCGGCGTTCTTGACCTCGGTGGTGAGGGCGCGCTTCACCAGATCGAGCGCCTGGGCGTTCTGCTCGATCAGACGCTTCTGATAGGCGATGTCGACCGTCGACCATATGCCGACCAGGTTCGTCTGCTTCTTGCAGGCGACATCGGCTACCGCGGTGGCCGTCTCCTGAGCAGTGGGTTCATCGGTGTTGAAGACGCGGTCGTTGTTCGCGTCCGAAGGCGTGCGGTAGTTGTAGCCCGACTTGGCCATACAAGCGCTCCATGCGCTGATCGCGGCCACGACCTTGCTGTGCCGCAGTGAGCGGTCGTAACTCTGGAGGGCCAGCTCATCGACAAGGTCCAGGCGTGGTGCCTGTCGCAGGCCCTGCAGCAGCGTCCGCCTGGCTTCTCCGTTGCAGCCACCGACCGGTACGGTCCGGCCATTGCGCTTGCTCTGTCCTTTTCCGCTGGCCACGGACTGGGCCGATGCGCTCATGGCGGGCTTGGCCGCCGCGGACCGCCGCTTCTCGACCACGGACGACGCGGGGTGGTAACCGCGCTGCGCCGCATGGGTGCTGTCGGTGATTCCGTATCGACGGGTGTTCCGCTGTTCGAGATAGCCGGTCGACCTGGAAGGCGAATAGTCGAAACCGTATCGTTTCATGCAGTCCACCATGAGCCGGGAATAGCCGTCATGGATGGTCTGCTGTTCGGCCTTTGTCGAACGATAGGCATCGAGCGGCAGGCTCAGAGTGCTCGGATCGACTGCCGGCGGATTCGCTGGAACAGGAGGCTCGACTTCCTTCCGGGAGTCGCCGGTCGGATTCGACGTGCCGCATGCACCGGCGAGCAGCATGATCAGGACCGTGCCTGTGACCGACTTTCCGACGCGTCGGGTTCTCACTGGGTTTTCCCACCTTCTCCTAGGGATCGGTGGCGTCCGCAGAAGTAAGCAGAGACAAACGGCCCACGGCTGCGGACACCACCGTTTGGTGCGAGGTCACAACGCCCGGCGGGAGTCGATGCCGGCGGGCCTCCTAGGCTGGTTCCTGACGCCTATGTGAAGTACAGCGACGAGATCCTGTTGTTGTAGCTTCCGAGACTGTTCCTGACCTCGTGGGAGCTGATGCCGAGCGCGTCGCCACCTCCCCAGGAGTCCGTGTAGAAGGTGATCGAGTCACCCCAGTTGCTGTCGACGGAGGATATGGCGTCGTTCTCGGAGGCGCCGGTGCTGAAGGTGTCGCCGGCCAGGTTGACGTCGTCCCAGTTCCAGTAGTCGACGCCACCGGTCAGGTTTTCGCCGTCGAAGACCCAGAGGTCCTCGGCGCTGCTGGCCGGCGTGGCGGTTGCGAAGCCCGCAACGGTGAGAGCCAGAGCGGCGGCTCCGACGGACAGGATTTTCTTTACGCGCATGTCGTCCCTTTCCATGGGTTCCATGGGTCTTCTTGTTCCTGCATAGAGAGTGGGCACCTCGGCCGGGACCTGTCATTACAGATGCGTGCACAGGTCTTCAGTCTGCGTGCACTCTCGCGCGTTGCCGGCGGAATTGGCTCGGGGAGATCCCGTAGGCGCTGCGAAAGGCATGGCTGAAATGTGAGGGGCTGGTAAACCCCCAGCGGGAGGCGATCGCGTGGACCGGGCGGGCGGCCAGCCGGGGGTCGCCGAGATCGCGCCGGCACTGTTCCAGGCGGTGTTCACGAATCCAGCCGGCGACGGTGTGCCCGTCCTCGTGGAACAGCTTGTGCAGGTAGCGCAGAGAGATGTGGTGTGCCGAGGCGATCGCGTACGGGGTCAGGTGCGCGTCGCCCAGGTTGTCCCGGATGAAAGTGTGGATCCGGGCCGCCAGCGCCCGCTGCCTGGTCCGGGGTGGCACCGTGTTTCGGGTGTCCGGCGCGTCGGCCGGTGCCTCGGTCGGCACGTCGAACGCCGAGAGGGACGCGCGGGCGGTTCCCTCCCCAGGCGACAAGGGCAACAGCGAGCACGGGAAGCGCAGAATCAGCAGCCGGCCCGCGGGAGTACGGGCACCGCACACGACCCCGCAGTCGTAGAGCACCCGGAACCTCGTGACCCCCTCGCCCCCGAAGGCCAACCGCTCCCCCTCCGTGACCTCGGTCGTGCTCATCCGGTCCATGACGCACCCATGTGCGGGGAAGTGGCCCCGGCAGCCGTCGGAGCAGCGGTTGACGCCCGTGCACGGGCGTCCCGGCAACCTGCGGACGGCGATGTCGCGACAGGCGGGGTGGTGGTCGGCCGAGGTGCCGGGAACGGCGCGTCCGACGCCGTCGCCGGACCCGTCGAAAGAGCGACGGCCACCGGCACCGCGAGCATCCCCCGTGGCGTTCTGCTTGCGGACTGTTCCATGCGTTCCCCCTGGTTACTGGTGCGGTCGTGTCCCCCCAGATGTAGCGGCTCGCGTGTTGTTCGCGTTCGAAGCCTGGTGCCGAACAAACAATTCCTGAAAAATGCGACGCCGGAACGCACGTCGTGGCACGGGGTATCGGGGAGCCGCAGGATCTCGCGGAGGGCTGCGGTGATCATCGGGGAGGTGCGGCGATGCCGCGCAGAGAGCGACCGCTGGACGCGGGGGACGGTCCGTTACGCGAATTCGCCGCAGGGCTGAGGAAGTTGCGGCACAAGGCGGGCAATCCGCCCTACCGGGAACTGGCGGAACAGGCGCACTTTTCCATTTCCACCCTGTCCTCCGCCGCCTCCGGGCAGCGGCTGCCGACACTCGTGGTGACCCTGGCGTACGTGCGGGCCTGCGACGGCGACACCGAGGAGTGGCGGGAGCGGTGGCAGGAGGCCGCGGCGCTCCTGGGGGACGTGGACGCGGAGGCCGAGGTCGGACAGGCCCCACCGTACGCGGGGCTGCGGTCCTTTCGAGAGCAGGACTCCGAGTGGTTCTTCGGGCGGGAACGGCTGCTGGAGGAGTTGGGCGGGCGGCTGGAGCGGCAGCGGTTCGTAGTGGTGATCGGGGCCTCCGGCTCGGGCAAGTCCTCGCTCCTGCGGGCCGGGTTGGTGCCCCGGCTGAAGCAGGCGGAGGGTACGACGGTGGTCGTACTGACGCCTGGCGTACGGCCGTTGGAGGAGTGCGCCGTGCGGCTGGGGGCGTTGGCCGGAGTCACGCCGGGTGTCCTGTACCGGGAGTTGCGGGAGGACCCCGAGAACCTCGGGCGGCTGGCCCGGCAGATCAGCGCACGGTCCGATGCGGTGGGTGCCGAACTCGTCCTGGTCGTGGATCAGTTCGAGGAAACCTTCACGCTCTGCCAGGACGCCGCCGAACGCAACGCCTTCATCGAGGCTCTCGTCTCCGCCTCCGCCTCCTCCTCCTCCGACGGCCGTTGTCGCGTCGCCCTGGGCACACGCGCCGACTTCTACGCGCACTGCACCCACCACGCCTCCCTGGTGGAGGCGATGCGCGACGCGCAGGTGCCCGTCGGGCCGATGAGCCTGGACGAGTTGCGTCGTGCCGTGGTGCGGCCCGCTCAGCGGGCCGGGCTGACCGTCGAGGGCGCTCTGCTGGCGACGCTCACCGCACAGGCGCACGGCCAGGCCGGCGTGCTGCCGCTCCTGTCGCACACCCTGCTGCAGACCTGGCGGCGCCGGCGGGGCAACGCGCTGACGCTGGACGGGTTCGAGGCGGCGGGCGGCCTGGAGGGTGGCCTCGCCCGTACCGCCGAGGAGTTCTACCAGCAGCTGGACGAGGGGCGGCAGCAGCTGGCCCGACAGGTGTTCGTACGGCTGACCGCACTCGGCGACGGCACGGAGGACACTCGGCGTCCGGCCCGCCTGGACGAGCTGGACGGGCTGTCAGGGGCCGGTGGAGCAGGAGA
This sequence comes from Streptomyces aurantiacus, assembly GCF_001418335.1. Taxonomy (GTDB): domain Bacteria; phylum Actinomycetota; class Actinomycetes; order Streptomycetales; family Streptomycetaceae; genus Streptomyces; species Streptomyces aurantiacus. The sequence continues at coordinate 18,327 of NZ_LIPP01000170.1, forward strand.
CGGTGGAGCAGGAGACGGTGGTGGCAGGGCGGACCGGGGGTCCGACAGCGGAGGGGCCGGCGGTGGAGAGGCTGACGGCGGCAGGGGCGACCGCGGAGGGTACGGCGACGGCGCGACCCGTGGCGGAACCGGCGACGGTGAGATCCGTGCCGTACTCGACCTGGCCGCGAGCGCCCGACTGCTGACCCTGGACCGCGAACGCGTGGAGCTGGCCCACGAGGCGCTGATCAGATGCTGGCCCCGGCTGCACGGCTGGCTGACCGAGGACCGCGAGGCCACCCGGACCGCGCGCCGCCTCACCGACGCCGCCCAGACCTGGGAGTCGCTGGGGCGGGAGCCGGGCGCGCTGTACCGCGGCACCCGTCTCGCCATGGCCGCCGGGCTCGACCGTACGGCGCTGTCCGTACCGGAGCGGGAGTTTCTGGACGCCGGGCTGGCCGCGCAGGCGGCGGAGCACGCGACGGTGCGGCGCCGGACCCGGTTCCGGCGCCTGGGCGTCGGACTGCTGAGCGCCCTGCTCGTGCTGTCCACCACGACCGCGGTCCTCGCCGTGCGGGCGCAGCGGGCGGCGGACCGGCAGCGCGATGCGGCAGGTTCCCAGCGCGTCGCCGAACGGGCCGCGGCGCTGCGCACGGTCAACCCTGCTCTGGCCGCTCAACTGAGCCTGGCCGCGTACCGGTTGTCGCCCACGCCGGAGGCCGGCGGCAGCGTACTCAGCACCTTCGCCACGCCGTACGCCACCCAGCTGACCGGCCGGCAGGGCGCCGTCACCACGGTGGCGTTCAGCGCCGACGGCCGGGTCCTGGTCACCGGCGGCGCCGACCGGACCGTGCGCTTGCAAGGGGTGTCCGATCCGCACCGGCCGACCGAGCCGGTCACGCTGGGCCGTCTCGGCGACACCGTACGCACGGTCGCCGTCGGCCCCGACGGGCGGCTCCTCGCTGCCGGGGGCGAGGACGGCACGGTGTCGGTGTGGGACATCGGCGACGTACGGCGCCCCCGGCTCGCGGCGCGGCTGCCCGACGACGCCGGCCCGGTCGTCGGGGTGGAGTTCGACGCCGACGGACGTACCCTCACGACCGCCGCCCGCGACGGAATCCGGGTGTGGCAGCTGTCGGACCCCCGCCGTCCGCGAGACCTCGTCGCCCTGGACGCTGACGTCGACATCACCGCGGCGGCGTTCCGCCCCACCGACCGTACGGTGGCCACGGGCCACGTCGACGGAACGGTGCGGCTGTGGCAACCGACGACGTCGGACGGCCGCCCGCGGCCTCTGTCGACCCGCCCCACCCGGCTGGGCGCAGCCGACCGGAGCGACCGGAGCGACCGGACCGGCGAGGCCGCCCGACCCGGATCCGCCGCCCATACCGCCCACACCGGCCAGGTGAACGCGATGGCGTTCACCCCCGACGGACGTCGACTCGCCACCGGCGGCGCCGACTTCACCGCTCGGCTGTGGGACGTGAGTGGGTCGGGCCCGCCCCACCGGACGCAGACGCTCACCTCGCACACCGACGCCGTCAACGCCGTCGCCTTCGCACCCGACGGGCGTCAGCTGGCCACCGCGGGCACCGACGGCACCGTGCGGCGATGGGCCGTGAGCCGTGGCGGCTCCGCGACCGAGGCGGCCGTTCTCATGGGGCACACCGGCAGTGTCAGGGCGTTGGCTTTCGAGCCCAGGGGAGGGCGCACGCTGGCCAGCGGCAGCGAGGACCAGAGCGCCCGCCTCTGGGACCTGCCCGGCCCCGCTCTCACCGGCCACACCAGCTCGCTCTACTCCGTCGCCTTCCGCCCGGACGGACGCCTGCTCGCCACCGCCGGCTACGACAGCACGGTGCGCCTGTGGAACCTCGCCGACCGGGACCGCCCACGCGAACTCCCCCCGCTCACCGGCCACACGGGGCCTGTCAACTCCGTCGCCTTCCATCCCGACGGCCGCACCCTGGCCAGTGCCAGCGCCGACGGCACCGTGCGGTTATGGACCCTGCGAGCGGCACACGGCGTCCTTCCTCTCCGCACCGTGCCCGCCGGGATCGGCCACGTCAACGCGCTCGCGTTCAGCCCGGACGGGCGCACCCTCGTCACCGGTGGCGAGCAGGGCACCGTACGCCTCTGGAACACCGCGGACGTACGCAGTCCGCGCCCGCTGGCCGCCCTGCGGTTGACCGGGGCGGTGGACTCCGTGGCATTCGCCCCCGACGGCCGTACCCTCGCCGTGGCGAGCCGGAACCGGACGGCCACCCTCTGGGGCGTCACCAGCCGGCGCCACCCCGCCCGTCTGTCGGTCCTCACCGGCCACACCGGCGCGATGAAGTCGGTCGCCTTCGCACCCGACGGGCGCACGCTGGCCACCGGCAGCGAGGACCGCACCGTGCGCCTCTGGAATGTCACCGACCTGCGGCACCCGCTCACCCGCGACCGTCTCACCGGCTACGCCGACGGCGTCATGTCCGTCGCCTTCGCGCCGGGCGGACGGCAGTTGGCCACCGCGAGCTCCGACAAGAAGGTACGGCTGTACGGTCTGACAGCCGGCGGCGAGGCCGGGGAACCGGAGCTGCTGACCGCCCACGACAAGCCGGTGGACACCCTCGCCTTCAGCCCCGACGGCCGCACCCTGGCCACCGGGAGCGAGGACTGGACCGCCCTGCTCTGGGACCCCGACATCGAACGGGTCGCCGACCGGATCTGCGACACGGTCTTCCCCGCGATCACCCGCGCCGAATGGCGACAGTACTTCCCGCAGTGGAACTACCGCCCGCCTTGCGGAAGTTGACGGGCCGGCCACCTGGCCGAGGCTGTACGGAACAGGCCCGCGCCCGCTGCACCGACCGAACCGTTGACCACGTGGCTACTCGCGCATCCGGGCGTGGAGGCGAGCTGAGGCGAAGAGCACCTCCTGCTGCGTGCACTCGGCCGCATGGCGGAAGGCCGTGCCGAGTATGCCGACACGGCCTCCGGAGCGGGTCACGCCCAGATGATCAGGCGATTGTCCGCGGTCACACCGACGAAGAACGCCAGGGTCAGTCGGCGGCCCTTGGTGCTCGGGGTGATGAAGTGGTAGTTGCGGGTGTCGAAGAAGATGCCCTCGCCCAGTTCCGGGGTGAGAGTCAGGTGCGGTTCGCGGGCGACGATGGTCTGGGACCAGCCGAAGCCGATGCGGTCCTCGTCGTCCGTCGGGCGCCAGCGCCGGCGGAAGACGTTCAGTTCGCCGCCGTCCTCGGGCAGGCTGATGTAGCAGTTGAACCCGAGCTGGGCGATCGGGGTGTGGTCGAAGACACCGGGGAACTCGCGGACCACCTCGTCGAAGTGCATCCGCGGATCGCCCTTCAACTCGCGCACCATCCCCGCGAACAGGCTCCGCCCACCCACGGTCGCCCGGCTGACCGGCCCGTCCCAGGCCTCGGCGATCTGCGCGATCAGCGCCTCCATCGGGTCGTCGGCGCCGGTCGCCTTCGCCCACTGCTCCTCGGCCTTGCGGGCGTCCTGCCAGTATTCGGGGCGGAGCTGGCCGTCCAGGTAGTAGTCGTAGACCGCCGGCCCGAATTTGGCGATCGGCGGCCAGATGCGTCGCTCGTCGTAGGTGCTGAACTCGGTGCCGTCCAGTTGCGCGCAGAGTTGCACACAGCCCTCCGGCGTGAGCATGTCCGGTACCCGGATCGCGCCGAGGGTGCCCGCCGCGAGCCGCAGCAGAGCTTCGCGGTTCAACGGCGAGGTGGTCTCGGCGTCGAAAAGCGGATCGACCTGTTGGACGACTTCGGTGTTCCGGATGAGATGGTCGGCGTCGGTCGGCTTCAATGCACGTCTCCTCAACTCCGGCCGGTCTGGACCGGCTCCGGTGGCCTGACGGCCACCACGGGTCTCCATCCTCCGGAGGCTCTTCGACAGTCCGTTGGACGATCCCGCTGTCGTCCGCACTGTGTTCGGGGACAAGGGGAGGGCGAGGGAGTCAAACCGGTTGTCCCGCCGGTCTCAAGCCCCGGCTGAAACCGTGAATGTCCATGAGCCTCAACAAGACGCTGTTGTCACAACGGGCGGCCGGCCTCACACCGTTGTCCGTGGGCCGTCTGGCGGCGACCGCACGTGAGCGGGGCGCCGTGGACCTGGCCAGTGGAGTACCCCTGGGCAATCCTCCGGAGGCTGTCCTCGCGGCAGCCACGGCCGCGATGCGTGCGGGCCACAACCAGTACGCCCCCGGTGCCGGAAGCCCGCAGCTGCGCGCCGTGGTCGCCGAGCGTCTGCGCCGCGACAGAGCAGCGGTCGTGGATCCCGAACATGAGGTCACCATCACCAGCGGTGCCACCGAGGGGGTGCTGGCGGCGCTCCTGACCTGTGTCGACCCGGGCGACGAGGTCCTCGTACCGGAACCCTGGTTCGAGTCCTATCCGGGCGCTGTACGGCTCGTCGGCGCGGTGCCCCGCCCGGTGCCGCTGACCTCCGACGGCTGGCGGCTTGACATCGATGTCGTCCGCGCCGCGATCACCCCGCGTACCCGTGCGATCCTCCTCAACACGCCGCACAACCCCACCGGCCGCGTCTTCTCCGCCGCCGAGACCGCCGCGCTCATGGAGGTCTGCGTCCGACAGGACATCGTGTGCATCACCGACGAGGTGTACGACAACTTCGTCTTCGGCCGGTCCGAGATGACCTCGCCACTGGATCTGCCGTCGGCGCGCGAGCACGTGATCGCGGTGGGCAGTTTCTCCAAGTCCCTGCAGATGTCCGGTTGGCGGCTGGGGTACTGCGTGGCGTCGCCCGCCCTCACCGCGGGGCTGCGCCGGGTGGTGGAACGCACGACGGTGTGCGCCCCCACGCCGCTGCAGGAGGGCGCGGCGGCGGTGAGCACCGCGAGTTCGGGTGCGGAGAACTTCCGGTCGACCCGGGAGGCGATGGTCGAGCGGCTTGCCGAGGCCGGCATGGAGGTGTCCCCTCCGGAGGGTGGCTGGTTCGTGTTCGCGCGGATCGACCGGGTCACCCCGCTGCCCGCAGGCGAATTCGCCACCCGGCTGCTCGACGAGGCGGGGGTCCTGGTGGCGCCGGGCTCCGCCTTCTTCGCCGATCCCCGGGACGGCGATCGCTGGATCCGTACGTGCTTCGTCCGGGACTTCGAGATCATGGATCAAGGTATGAAGAGGCTGGAGAACTACCTGCGCCCGGCGGCGTGGTGACCGGCTTCCCGGATTCCTCCTGCTGCACTGGACGGGACACATGACCCAGAACGAGCAGGCCGTCGACCGGGAGATGTGGTCGGCACTCGGCGCGCTGAGTGCCGCCGCCGCCGTCATCGGGGTCTCCTTCGGCGCGATCGCGGTCGCCTCCGGTGTGCCGGGCTGGCTCGCGATCGCCATGTCGGTGTTCATCCACGCCGGTGGCGCCCAGTTCCTGTCCGCCGGGCTGCTGGCTGTGGGCAACCCGGTCGCGGCGGTGGTCGGCGGACTCCTGCTGAACGCCCGTCATCTGCCCTTCGGTCTCGCCCTTCGCGACACCCTGGGCGACACCTGGTGGGCCCGGGTCGCAGGGAGCCAGCTCATCAGCGACGAGTCGGTGGCGTTCGCGCTGAGCCGGCCGGAGGGGCCGGCGCGCCGCCGCGCCTTCTGGGCCTGCGGCATCGCGCTCACCTTCGCCTGGGACGGCGGCACGGTCGTCGGCGTACTCCTCGCGGGCAGCGTCGGTGACCCGAACGCCTTGGGCATGGACACCGCGTTTCCCGCCGGCCTGCTCGCCCTCGTCCTGCCCTCACTGCGCGACCGGACCACTCGTGACGCCGCCCTGCTCGGCTCCGCCCTGGCCCTGCTCACCACCCCGCTGCTGCCCGCCGGTATCCCCCTGATGCTCTCCCTGGCCGCGCTCGCCCTCCCCGCTCTGACCTCGCTGCGCCGCGACGACCCGGTGTCGAACACCGGTGAGGAGGGTCTCCGATGACGACGATGGTTCTCGCCGTGGCCGCACTGGCGATCGGCACGTACATCACGCGCCTGGCCGGCCCGTTGCTCTACCACCGGTTGACGCTGCCCGCGGCCGTCGTACGCCTGCTGCCCATCATGGCCGCCGTCCCCCTGACCGCGCTGTGCGTCACGGGCGCGCTGACCGAGGCAGGGTCCTTCGCCGGCTGGGCCCGGCCCGCCGGGGTCGCCGTCGCTCTGGTCCTCGCCCTTCGCCGTACTTCCTTCGCGGTCATCGTGATCGCGGCGGCGGGCACCACCGCCCTGCTACGGCTCTGTGGAGTCCCCTGACTTCCCGGTACAGGTCGACTTCCCGAGACAGGTCCGAGCAGCTTTCTGGTCAGCCGACGATCGAACCACCAAGGGAAGATGTTGTCGCAATACCGTACGCAAGGTGGAAATCTCACCTCTCCGGTCCGTGACGCCCCTGCCTGCCACCGTTCCGGCACACCCCATGTGCCCACCACTGCTCAGGAGGCCCTCATGTCTGTCGCCACTTACCGCCTGGGTGACCTGCCCCTGGAAAGCGGAGAGATCCTGCGCGACGCGCAGATCACCTACGCCATGCACGGGCAGTTGGCCCCCGACCGGCGCAACGTCGTTCTGTGCCCCACCTTCTTCGGCGGCGACCACACCGGTTACGACTGGCTCATCGGAAGCGGGCGACCGCTGGACACCGACCGCTACTGCGTCGTCGTACCGGGGCTGTTCGGCAACGGCTTCTCCAGCTCCCCGAGCAATCATCCGAGCGGCTCCCGGTTCCCCGCTATCTCGTCCCGGGACAATGTCGTGGCCCAGCACCGGCTGGTCACCGAGGAGTTGGGGGCTGCCGAGCTGGCGCTGGTGACCGGGTGGTCGATGGGGGCGATGCACGCCTACCAGTGGGCGGTGTCGTACCCGCAGCTGGTGGCCCGGCTCGCGCCGATCTGTGGCTCCGCCACGACCAGCGAGGCCACCCGGGTCTTCCTGTCCGCGCTGGGCTCCGCCCTGCGCGGCGACGGGCCCGCGAAGCGACGGCTGCGCGCGGCGGCCCGGGTGTTCGCCGGCTGGGCGGCCTCCCACGAGTTCTGGGCGGAGCGGCTTTACCGGGAGCTGGGGTTCGTGGACCGGGACGCCTATCTCACCGGCTTCTGGGACGCATTCTTCACCAGCCGTGACGTCGACGACCTGCTGGTGATGGTCAGTACCTGGGAGCGCAGTGACGTCGGTGCGACCCGCGGGTACGGCGGGAGCGTGCGGACGGCGCTTGAGGCCGTGCGAGCCGACACGGTGTTGCTGCCCGGTCTGCGCGACCAGTGTTTCGCGCCCCAGGACGAGGCCGCGACGGCCCGGATCGTCCCGAGCTCCACGCTGAGCGTCATCCCTGGCGTCTGGGGCCACCTCGCGGGCTCGGGGGCGACGGCGGCGGACCGTGACTTCGTCGCCGGCGCCCTCGGCCGGCTGTTGGAGCGCACCCGGGCGGTTGCCGAACGTCCGTGAATTTCCGGCCTCTTTCCGAAATGAGAAGTCGTCCAGAAATCGACTGTCGGAACTTTTCCTTTCGGGAATAGAAGACTCGAAAGCCCGCCCTGTGGTTTCGTGTCCCGGAAATCCGTCCCGGAAATCTATCCCGCAAATGAAGCCAGCATCCTGAATGTCCGAAAAAGCCTGCTCTGGAAGCCCGACGGGCATTCCCTGTCGCCGCACAGCACGCTGCCCTCCACGCACCCCCCAACCGGTGGCGCCCTGCACCGGAACTGTAGGAGAAACGGCATGTCAGTACGTATCGCGTCGGCCCCGATCTCTCTCCATCAGGATGACAAGACCACTTCGCCCCACCATGAGGCGGCCATCAATGTCTTCGGTAAGTTGACTATCCAGTTCACCGGGCAGCCCTTGGAGATAGGGCCGCCCCGCCGCCGCGCAGTTCTCGCTCTGCTGGTGATGAGGGCCCGTACGGTCGTCTCCATCCCGACCATCCTCGAAGGTCTGTGGGGGACGGACCTTCCCGGACACGCGGTCACCACACTCCAGTCGTACGTGTCCCGGTTGCGCAAACTCATCGTCCACCATCCACTCGCCGACGGTTCGAAACTGACTCTCCAGTACCGCAGCCACGGCTACGTCCTGGACATCGCGCCCGAGAACATCGACGCCGTACGCTTCGAACAGCTGGTGACAAAGGGGCTCGCGGCCGAGCGTCGGGGCGACTGGTCCCACGCCTTCGCGCTGCTGTCGTCCTCCCTGCGGGAGTGGACCGCGCCGCCGTTCGAGGACCTGTCCGAGTACGACTTCGCCCGCCAGGAAGCGCGACGTCTGAGTCAGCTGAGGCTGTCCGCCGTCGAAGGCCGGGCCGACGCCGCCCTGCGGCTCGGTCGGAGTGGAGAGATCCTGCACGATCTGGAGGCCGAGGCGGTGCACAACCCGGCGCGCGAGCGGCTCGTGGGTCTGCTGATGCAGGCCCAGTACCGCGACGGCTGCCAGGCGGATGCCTTACAGCTCTTCGACCGCACCCGCCGCCACCTTTCCGTGGAGCTCGGCGTCGACGTCGGCCCCGAGCTGCGGCGCACCCATGAGGAAATTCTGCGCCATGCACCCTCGCTGGCACCGGTCGAGGTGCCCGCCCCCGCGGCCCCCGCCAAGGCGGCAGAACCTGTCGCGAGTACCCCGACGCTCGGGCGACTGCCGTTCATCGGGCGGCAGAAGGAGCTGGAGGTCCTGTGGGCCGCGGCCGACCGAGCCTGTAACGGCCGGGGCGGGGTGGTGAGCCTGCTCGGGGAGGCCGGCAGCGGAAAGACGACACTGCTCCGCGAGTTCCGGCGCCACTGTGCCGAGCGCGAGATCGACGTCCTCACCGTCAACTGCCCGAGGGCGGACGCCCTGCCCGCGCACTGGCCGTGGAAGCAGGTGCTGCGGGCCGCCGCCGAGCGCTGGCCGCAGACCATCAACGCGCTGCCCCCCGAGGTCCGAGCCACGCTCGTCGCCATGCTGCCCGGCTGGCAGCAGGCGTCGGAGCACACCCGGTCCGCCCCGCATCCGGTCGGTGACTTCCCGGTGCAGGAGGCGGTGGCCCAAACGCTTCTGGCCCTCGGCGGCCGGCCGCTGGTGCTGGTCGTGGAAGACCTGCACTGGGCTGACGTCGCCTCCTTGCGGCTGCTGCTCTTCCTCGCCAGCCAGCTCGCCGACTCCCGGCTGTTGCTCGTGGCCACCTCCCGCACCTTCCGGGCCAACGCCGATCCGGACATGCGGGCCTTGCTGGCCGCGATCCGCGAGCTGCCCGTCTCCGACGAGATCATCCTCGGCGGTCTGGACGCCGGGGAAAGCCGCGAGCTGGCGCGGGCGATGGGACAGCACCTCACCGACGCGTCGGCCGACGCCCTCCACCGGCGGACGGTCGGCAACCCGTATTTCCTGATCGCCATGCTGAAACACATCACGCCCGACACCTCCGCGGCCGCTGTGGGGAGCCTGCTGCCGGAGGCCCTGGAGGAAGTTGCCCTCGAACGGATGGCCTTGCTCCCCGGGCTGGTGAACGACGTCCTGCGGGCGTGCACCGTGCTCGGCGACGACTGCACCGAGCCGGTGCTGAGCGGGGTGCTGGGCGATGGTGACGACGGCCCGGACGCGGCGATCCAGCAGGCGATCCGTGGCGGTCTGCTGACCCCGGTGTTCGGAGGGCCGAGGCTGGCGTTCGTCCACCCGTTACTGCGGGACACGGTACGCCGCAACCTGTCCCGCGGTGAGCTGGGGAAGCTGCACTGGAGGGCGGTGCCTGCCCTGTTGCACGGCGCACAGCTCTTCGACGTTCGTGACTCCGTCGGTGCCCATGTCCGCGCCGCCCTGAGGTCGGTACCTCCGGAGCAGGTCCTGCGGCCGCTTCTGGACGAGGCGGAGAAGGCTGTCAAGTTCGGCCTCTATGCGGTGGGTTCGGAATGGCTGGACCTGCTGGCGGACATATTCCGCTCCCCGGACGGGGACCAGTGGTACACGCAGGCGGAGCTGAACGTACAGCTGCGACGCCTGGACCTGCTGAACATTCTCCAGGAGACCGTCCCGGCGTCCCGGGACACGGTGCGGGCCCGGGTGGAGCAACTGGGATACCAATTGGGCTCCCTGCAGGCGGGGGCCGTCCTGCCCAGCCGCCTGATCGGCCAGCTGACGCGCGGAGACCTGCCCGACGCGGAGGCGACAGCCTCTCTCCTGCTGGGCCTGGCCCAGGAGGAGAACGACCCGTACCTGGAGTTCGTCGCCCACTACGGCCGGGGCAGGGTGCGCTACGCCCGGGGCGAGCTGACCGATGCCCGGGCCGCGATGGACGACGCGCTTGCCGTGGCCGGCCACCGGGCAGCGGACTGCGGCGCCGTAACGCCCTGCTGGCTGTATCTCTGCGCACGGCTGAGCAAGACGCTGATCCAGTGGTTGCAGGGGCGCGCGGACGAGGCCTGGCAGGATATGGCCGAGATCCGGCATGCGCAGTGTTACAGCGGCGCCGGACCGGTCGCCCCCAGCCTCGTGTACACCTGCCAGGCGGTTCTGCAGGTCTTCGAGGACGACCCTCAGAAGGCCGAACGGCAGGCGATCGCGGCCGCCGAGCCGACCCGGCGGAAGGGGACGTACCGCTGGCAGTGGCTGATCGACGCCGTGCTGCTCTGGGCGAAAGCCCGGCAGGGCTCGGCACGTCCGGTCGACTTCGCCGCCGCGCGCAGCTCCCTGGCAAGGGCGGAGCTGGGTGGCACCAGGCTCATCACGCTCGGCCTCGCGCTGGTGTCCGACGCCGAGCGGGTCGCCGGGCGCCCGCGCGAGGCCCACGCCTATCTGCGGCGACTGCGGAGGCTGGTGGCCCAGACAGGTGAAGTGGTGTATCTCAACGCTCTGCCGGCGCACCTGCTGCCGTGGCGCGCACTGCCGCACGCGGCCTGACGGCCTGTAGCGGCGACGGCTGCGGTCAGGTCGAGTAGTCGGCGTTCAGACGAACGTAACCCTCGGTCAGATCGCAGCCGTACACGCGGAAGGCGGAGTGGCCGGTACCGAGGCCCACCCTGATGACGACCTCGTCGCCCTTGAGATGCTTCGCCACCTGCGAGAGCCGCCCCTGGTCGGGCGGCTCGGGGTAGACGTCGACCTCACCGAAGCCGATGGTGACGTTCTCGGGGGCGATGTCCGTGTCCTCCTCGCACTTGCCGAGGGCCATCGCCACCCGCCCCCAGTTGGGGTCCGCGCCGTGCACGGCGGTCTTCACCAGCGGGGAGTTGACGATCGTCTTGCCGACCCGGCGGGCCTGTTCGGAGTCACGAGCGCCGGTGACGGCCACCTCGATCAGCTTGGTGGCGCCCTCGCCGTCGCGGGCGATGTCCTTGACCAGGCCGAGGGCGACTTCGAACAGCTCCCGCTCGAACTCCGCGACGTCCACGGGCCCGGCCAGGCCGTTGGCGAACACCGCGGCGGTATCGCTGGTGGAGGTGTCGGTGTCGATGCTGAGCGCGTTGAAGGTGCGGTCGATCACCCGGCGGAACACGGTGTCCAGGACACCGGGTTCGAGTTCGGCGTCGGTGAAGAAGAACGTCAGCAGAGTCGCCATGTTGGGCTCCATCATGCCGACGCCCTTGGCGATGCCGACCAGGGACGCCGTGCCGCAACGGGCGGAGCGGACCTTGTGCCGGGTGTCCGTGGTCATGAACGCCTTGGCGGCGGCCTCGAAATCCGCGCCGCCGAAGGGGTATTCCAGCGTCGCGAGGTGGTCGCGCACCGCGGGCATGGGGTAGCGCCGGCCGATGAGGCCCGTGGAGGTGATGAGCAGTTCGTCGTCCGCGACGCCGAGGGCCCTGGCCACGCCCGCCCGGACCTCGCGCGCGTCGCTGAGCCCGCCCTCGCCCGTGGCGACGTTGGCGTTGCCGGACAGCGCGATGACACCGCGGCCGGTCATCGACGCGGCCGCCGCACGGCTGAGGACGACGCTGGGGCCGGCGAAGCGGGAACGGGTGAACACCGCGCTGACAGCGGCCGGCACGTCGGAGGCCACGACGAGGAAGTCGTCACGATCGTCCCGGATCCCGGACCGTCCGGTGTGCGTGGAAAACCCCCGCGGCAGGAGCAGTGTGGTCATCTTGGGCCTGGTCCTCTCTGAAGTTCGCGGTGATCGCACTCCGACGAGGCCGCCCCGGTGGCCGGCCCCGTCGGAGTATGTCCAGGTCGGTGCTACCTCACCGGCCCACGAAGTCGACGACGTCGCCCATCTGGGCGGTGCTGTCGGTCATGCGCTCCGGAACCCGGACGTACATGCGGTGCAGCCACCGGTCCTTGCCGTCCCACCTCGGGGTGAACGGCGTACGGGCGTGCGTGGTGCGGTAGTTGTCGACGATGAAGAGGCTACCCGGCTTCAGGTGCACCGGCTCGGTCACCGCGTCGAGGGCGTCCGACAGCTCCGCCAGGGCCCGCTTGGCGGGCAGGTCGACCGGGTCGAGCAGTTCCCGGTCGTAGGCGAGCAGCGGGTCCTCGCGGTGGCCGTCGAGGACGGAGATCTGGTAGAGCGGGTCGGTGTCCTTGCCGGGGCGGAAGGCCATGTCGACATGGCAGCGCATGGGTTTGCGGTACAGCTCCGCACGGGTGGCCCTGTCCAGGCGGGGCAACGCCTTGCGTATGGAGCCGACCAGGGTGGCGGCCGTGCCCTCGTGGTCGGCGCGGGAGCAGGCCAGCATCACGTAGTGCGGCTGGTGCTTGTGGTAGGCCATCTCCGTATGGAACTCCAGCAGGGTCTCGGAGGTCTCGGAGGAGAGGTAGTGGGCGTTCGGCGAGGGATAGACGTCCTGGAGGATGGTGCCCGCGCGCAGCTCCCGGTAGCCGGTCGGCAGGCCCAGCTCCATGCCGATCAGGGTGAGCCACGCCTCCATGGAGAGCAGCGGCCGTTCCACCGGCGCCGGGGTGCTGGTAGGGGTCTCGGGCAGCTCCTCGTCACTGACCGGGAGGCCGGTCAGCATCAGGTACCCGGCCTCGTTGCCGGTGGCGCGGAAGTCGCGCAGGGCGGCGCGCAGGTGCTCCGGCAGTTCCTGTGACAGTGCGCCCGCGGTCGCGAAGAAGTCACTCATGTCGAGGCGGGGCGTTTGGGGCAGCCGTTCACGCAGTTCGAGGAGGCGAGCGGAGTCGTCCTCGCAGTGCACGATCTCGGGTCGTGTGGTGATCATGTCGGTTCCTTCCGACGTGGCTCGACGGGTGATGCGTGGCCGGGCCGGCGCGGGCGCCGTTGCCCGTGCCCGTCCCGTGCCGCGTGCGTACTGGTAGAGGAGCTCGGCGCCGACCTCGGCGGCGAGCAGAGCGGTGATACCGGCCGGGTCGTGGGTGGGCAGCACCTCGACGATGTCGAAGCCGACCGGTTTCAGGTCGCCGACGACCGACAGCAGCGCCAGCACCTCGCGGGAGGAGAGCCCGCCCGGCGCCGGGGTGCCGGTGCCCGGCGCGTAGGCGGGGTCGGCGACGTCGATGTCGACCGACACGTACAGGGGCAGGTCGCCGACCACGGACCGGATCTCCCGGACGACATCGTCCAGCGACCGTGTGAAGAACTCCTGTGCGGTGATGACGCGTACGCCGTGCCCGCGGGCGTAGTCGAGCGAGTCGGGCCGGGGGTTGTGGCCGCGGATGCCGAGCTGGACCACGTGATCCGGCGCGGCGAGGCCCTCCTCGATCGCCCAGCGGAACGGGGTTCCGTGGTGGTACGTGCCGCCGTACACGGGTGGGTTGGTGTCACTGTGAGCGTCCAGATGGAGCACGGCGAGCCGGCCGTGCCGGCCGTGCACGGCGCGCATCGCGGCCAGGGACAGCGAATGGTCCCCGCCGAGCATCAGGAACGCGTCGTTGTCCGAGAGCAGTCCCGTGAGCGCCTCGGTCGCCGTCTCCATGGCGATGTCCTGGGAGAACGGGCTGAGGTCGATGTCGCCGCCGTCGACGACGTCGATCAGGTCGAACACATTGGGGCCGCGGTCGATGCCGGTGCCATGGATGAGGCACGACTCGTGCCGGATGGCGCGCGGGGCGAAACGGGCGCCGGGCCGGTAGCTGGTGCCTCCGTCGTAGGGGGCACCGATCACGACGACGTCGTGGCCCACCGGGCTCGGATCGTGCTGGAGCCGCATGAAGGTGGCGAGTTGCGCGTATCGAGGCGAGGAACCGCTGCTGAGCTGGGTCTTCCCGGACGTCGCGAAGTCGCTGCCGTCATTGTTCGAGTGCATGGCGGGTCCGTCCTTTCTCAGTGGCCGCGAGGACCTCGTCGAAGGAGATCTCGTCGGGGTGCCGGGTGCGCAGGACGATCAGATCGTGCATGCGCCGGGCCATGGCCGCCTTGCACTGTTCGACGCGCCCGGGTGGCACGCCCTTCTCCAGGAGGAGGGCGGTCCAGGCGCTGGAGGTGCCGGACCCCTCGTGGATACCGAGCTTGGGCCGCGACAGGGTCTCGGCCGGGAGCATCCTGGCCAGGGCCTCGCGGAGCACCCACTTGTCGCGGCCGTAGCGGCGCTTGAGACCGGGGTCGAGCGAGATCAGGCAGTCGAGCAGGTCGCGGTCCCAGTACGGATGCGTGGACCAGATGCCGGCGACGCCCGAGATGACCGGGGACATCTCGTTCAGCCCGTCGAACGTGGCCATGTCGTGGGCGATGACGGAGTCCAGGAGGTCCAGCGGTTCGGTGTGCCGGTGCATGCCTCCCAGTGGGATGTCGGCGCCGTAGCCGGTCAGGACACGCCGTGGGCCGGGCGGCAGTCTGCGGTAGAGCGCGATCAACGGCAGCAGGTACTCCAGGATGGTGTGGTCGGCGATCTCCGCGGCCCACACGGCCCAGGGGAGCTCCCGCACCAGGTCGGAGCTGTGGATCGTCATCTCGGAGTGGTCGGTGCCCAGGTGGCCGGCCACCACCTTGGCGGGTCCGAACTCGTCGGAGGCCTCGGTCCCCATGGACACGGAGTGGACGAGGCCGCCGTGCGCGACCGCGTGCGCCGCGACGCCACTGGAGTCGATGCCTCCGGAGAGCACCACGGTCGGCTCCGGATCGTCCCGCAGCCGGGTCTGGACAGCCTGTGCGAGGAGCCTGCGCACCCGGCCGACGGCGATCTCCTCGCCGACGGCGGCCCGTGACACCGGGGGGGTCCAGGTGTACACCCGGTTCGCTGTCCGCACCTCGCCCTGCACGGTCTCCAGAATCAGCGCGGTACCCGCCTGGACGCGGTGCACCCCCGTAGCGCCGGGCAGCAACTGGGCGCCGGCCACGTCCAGGGGGGTACCGGGCAGCCCGGCGAGCGTCTTGGCCTCGGTGGAGACGTCGACACCGTGGGCGTCGGCGCGCAGCCAGAGCGGGACCGAGCCGGCGTGGTCGGTGGCCACGACGACCCGCCCGCCGCCGTCCAGGAGGAGGGCGGCGAAGCGGCCGTTGAGAATACGGAACGCGGTCATGCCCCAGTGGTGCCAGGCGGCCAGAACGAGCGTGGCGTCGCTGCCGTGGGCGGCGGAGGCGTTCCCGAGTGCCTTGGCGACCTCGTCGCGGTTGTAGATCTCGCCGGCGAGCAGCAGGTGGATGCCGCCGTCGGAGACCAGGGTGTCGGGGGCGCCGAAACTGACGGCGACCCCTTGGAGGTGGCGGCCCGCGCTCGCCGCCGAGACAGCGCTCGTATGGCCCTGAGTCGCGAAGCGGGGGGTTTCCGGCGCGGCGCGGCGTGGCGACCACGACACGCGCGCCCAGAAGCCCGCGACAAGATTGGGTCCCATCATGGCGTCAGATGTCCAGGGCCTCGAAGCCACCGGACTGGAAGTCGTAGGCCACGGGCACCTCTATCAGGAACGGCCGGCCCAGCTCGGCGCCCTTGCGCAGGGCCTGGACCAGTGACTCGCGGTCGGTGGCGCGGACGGCGTCGCAGCCGTTGGCCTCGGCGAGTTGGACGAAGTCGACGCTCCTGAAGGCGACGGCGGGGGCGTGCGAGCGCTGGTGGCCCTTGTTCTGGTAGAGCTCGATGAGCCCGTTGCGGTCGTTGTTGACGACGACCATCACCAGCGGCAGACCGAGGCGGACCGCGGTCTCCAGATCGGCACTGTTGGAGTGGAAGCCGCCGTCGCCCGCGATGAGGAAGACGGGCTCGTCGGGGCGGGCGATCTGGGCGGCCATGGCGGCCGGCAGCCCGTAGCCGAAGCTGCTGCATCCGGCGGAGGTGAGGAAACCGTAGGGCTGGTCGGCTTTGGCGAACAGGACGCCGTAGTGGCGGAAGAAGCCGATGTCGCTGACGAAGGTGCCGTTTTCCAGGACCGAGTTCATGCAGTCGATGACCTGGTGGACGCGCATGCCGTCGGAGTACTCCTCGTCGTCGGCGAGGAACTCGGCGACGCGGGCGCGCAGCGGCTCGATGTCGTGCGGGGTCTTCGCCATGAGGTGGGCGGTGGCCTTGTCCAGGGTCTCGATGACCTCACGCGGATCGGCGACGACGTCGACGGTGGGGCGGAAGAGGGCCGTGATGGGGTTGACCGTGGCGGCGACCCGGACGACCTCCTTCTCGGTGCCGCGGGTCCACATGGAGGGCCGGAGGTCCTCGGCGTAGTCGTAGCCGAGGGCGACGATGAGGTCGACGGGGCCGAAGATCTGGTCGAGGGCGGAGAAGGACAGGATGCCGTCCATGTAGCCGCTGATCGCACCGTAGTTGAGGGGGTGGTCGTGAGGCAGAACGCCCTTGGCGGTGTAGGTGGTGACGACCGGGATGCGCAACCGCTCGGCGAAGGAGCGCAGCGCGTCGACGCCGTCGGCACGGATCACGGCGCTGCCGACGACGAGGACGGGGTGCTTCGCGGCGGCGATCTTGTCGGCGATGCCGGGGACGAGCTCGGTCCAGGTCGGGTCGACGACGGCCTTCTTGCGGTAACCGACGACGGGGGCGGCCTGGGCGGCGTCCTCGGGCACGTCGGCGCCCAGCAGGTCGATGGGCAGGCTGAGGAAGCTCGGGCCGACCGGCTCCGTGGTGCTGTGCAGGACCGCGGTGTCCACCAGGGACGTGATGTCGGCGGGGCGCTCCAGCTGGGCGCTGAACTTGGTCAAGGGCGCCATCACGGCGACGCTGTCGACGCACTGGTGGGTGACGTTGGGGAAGCAGTCGTGCGACTCGGACTGGGCCGCCATCGCGATCACCGAGCTGCGGTCCAGCGCCGAGGTGGCGACACCCGTCGACAGGTTGGTCATGCCGGGGCCGAGCGTGGCGAAGCATGCCTGCGGGCGGTTGGTCAGGCGGGCAAGCACGTCGGCCATGACACCGGCGGTGAACTCGTGCCGGGTCAGGACGAACTCCAGCCCGTCCACCTCGTCGAAGAGGATGGCCTCCGCCTCCCGGCCGACGACACCGAAGACATGGTCCACGCCGTACTCGTGCAGCCGCCTCAGCAGGAGCTCCGCGGTCTTCTTGCTGGCCATGAGGAACCTCGTTTCATCCGGTCAGGGAGGGCACGCGTCGGGGGAGAGCCGCGTGCCGGGTACGAAGCCGCCTGCGCTGGGCGCCGCGGCGATCACCAACCACTGTCGGTACGGCCTCTTGCGTTCGGGTGGACCTCCGGCTTGCCCCCGCGTACGGTGCCGACCGTCCAGCGCTTCGCCACCACGGCACGCTGTCATCTCGGACGGGAACTCCCGTGGGCGGCACGGGACATCGAGGGCCGAGGAGATTCGAGTGCGATCACCGTCCATGCCTCCCCTGCGCAGACTGCGGCAGCTGGAGGTGAGTGCGCAGGGGTTCGGCTGTCTGCCCACCACGGTCTTCTACGGCAGTCCTACGCGGACCGAGGCCACAGCTGTGCTGCGTGCCGCCCTGGACGCCGGGGTGACACTGTTCGACACGGCCGACGTACAGGGACTCGGCGCGGGTGAGGAACTACTGGGCGAGGTGCTCGCCGGCCGTCGGGACGAGGTGCTGATCGCCACCAAATTCGGGATGCGGCGCGGCGGCGACGGCTCGTTCCTGGGGCTGTGCGGCCGGCCCGAGTACGTGCGCGAGGCATGCGACGCCTCGCTGCGGCGCCTGGGTACGGACCGGATCGACCTGTACTACCAGCACTGGATCGACCCCGAGGTACCGGTCGAGGAGACGGCCGGAGCGGTGGCCGAGTTGGTACGGGCGGGGAAGGTGCGCTCCTTCGGGCTGTCGGAGCCGTCCGCCGACAGTGTGCGGCGTGCCGACGCCGTCTTTCCGGTGACCGCGGTGCAGAGCGAGTGGAGCCTGTGGTCGCGGGATGTCGAGGACGAGGTGGTGGGCGTCTGCCGGGAGCGCGGGATCGGCCTGGTGGCCTACGCACCGCTCGGGCGAGGCTTCCTGACGGGGGCGATCCGCCACCACAGCCAGCTGACCGCGGACGATTTCCGGCAGAACCTGCCGCGGTTCCAGCCGGCGAACCTGGAGCGCAACCTGGCGATCGTGCGACGCCTCGACACACTCGCCCGCCGGCTCGGCGTGTCGGCCGCGTGTCTGGCCCTGGCCTGGCTGCATCACCAGGGCCCGGACGTGATCCCCATCCCGGGCACGACGTCCCCGGCCCACCTCGCCGACAACCTCGCCGCCACCCGGCTGGCCCTCGGCCCCAGCGAGTCGGCGGCCCTGCGGGAGGTGGCGGCCCTGCGCGTGCACGGTGAGCGCTACCGTCCCGAGATGCTGGCGATGACGGGCACCTGACCCCGGCGGTACGACAGCGGCCGCGCCGCTCCCCCTTGCTGACGGACGGGGAGCGGCGCGGCCATGTGCTTGTCGGTGGACTGTTCCCGGGGCGCCCGGCGCCTGAAGGAATGTGCCTGCGGGAGGTGTGCCCGCAGTCGGGTGCCGGCAGTCGGGTGTCAGCGGACGGAGCCGTCCGTTCCGAGCCGTTCGAGGACGAAGCGGAAGCCGTCGACGATCTTGTCGGCGGTACCCCGGTCGAGTACCAGTGGCGGGGAGACAATCAGCGCGTGCGCGTTGTTGCGGACCAGGATCCCCGCCTGTTCGCGCAGTGCGTCGGCGACCCGCAAGGTGCCACCGGGCAGGTCGGCGCCCGTCTCCTGGTCGGACACCAGCTGGACGGCGAGCATCAGCCCGATCTGCCGGACGTCGCCCACCGCGGGCAGGCCGAGCAGTCTGCTGCGCAGCCCGGCGGCGAGATACGCACCCGTCCCGGTGGCATTGGCGAGCAACCCCTCCTTCTCGATGATGTCGAGGTTGGCGAGGGCGACCGCGCAGGCGGTGGGGTGACCGGTGTAGGTGAAGCCGATCGGGAAGCCGCCCTCCGCCCCGACGACCTCGGAGACCTCCTCGCTCACCAGCACCGCGCCGTGCGGGATGTAGCCCGAGGTGATGCCCTTGGCGGTCACCAGGATGTCCGGTACGACGCCGAAGTGCTCGGCGCTGTACCACCGGCCGGTGCGCCCGAACGCCGTGACGACCTCGTCGAAGATCAGCAGGATGCCGTGCCGGCGCAGCACCTCGGCGACGCGCGGCCAGTAGTCGGCGGGCGGTACGACGGCACCGTACCCGCCCATGACGGGTTCGCCGATCATCGCGGCGATGTGCTCCGGGCCGATCTTCTCGATCGCCGCCTCCAGCTCGCGGACGCAGAAGTCCGTGGGGTCCTCACCGGCGTACCACTGCTTCTGGTAGGGGTGGGGCGGGGTCAGGAAGTGCACGTTCGGGACGACCGGGCCGAAGCCGTCCTGGTAGACGGGGGAGCCCGACAGACTGCCGCTGCCGTAGCCGATGCCGTGGTAGGCGGTGTGGCGGGAGAGGACCCAGTTCCGCCCGGACGCTCCCTTGCGGTGATGGTAGTAGCGGGCCAGGCGCAGGGCGATCTCGTTGCCCTCGGAGCCGCCGCTGGTGTAGAAGACCCGGTCCAGGCCCGGGGGTGCCAGGTCGGTCAGGCGCGTCGCCAGCTCGATGGCCCGGTCGTTGGTGATGGTGCCCCAGGTGTGGAAGTAGTCGAGCCTGCCCAGCTGTTCGGCCGCGGCCGCCGCCAACTCGCGACGGCCGTGTCCGACCTGCATCACCCCGAGCACGGCCGAGGCATCCAGGTACTCCCTGCCGTCCGCGTCCCACACGCGGCAGCCCTCTCCCTTGACGAGGACCGTGCGGTCCTCCCTGCCGTCGGGCAGGAGCGGGTGCAGTATCCGTTCCCGGTCCAGCCGCACCAACTCACCGGTGGCGTGCCTGGACCGGGAGATCCCGGTAGCTGCGGTCATGGAAAAGCACCTCCGAAGACTCATGGATGCGGGCACAGCGGCCGGCTGTCGCCCGCGCCCAGTGTCACGAACCCGGACTGCCCCCAGTTGGACGAGTCCTGCCAATGCCTGCGCATGCGGCGGATCCAGCTGTCCGCAAACCGGCCCTGGGAATGTCTGTCACGGACATCGACCAGCGAGAGAGGAGAACCAGCGGTGAAATCCATTTTGTTCTACCTGCCGAGTACGGGCAGCCATATGCAGATCACCCGGGGGATGGCGGGCACAAATCCTGCCAATTACCAGAACATGCTCAGGCAGCTCACCCACCAGGTGCGCGCGGCCGATGAAATGGGCTACTGGGGGGCTTCCTTCACCGAGCACCACTTTCACATCGAGGGTTTCGAGGTCTCGAACAACCCGATTCTGCTCGGCCTGTACCTGGGTCAGCAGACCAAGAACATCCGCATCGGGCAGATGGCGAACGTGCTGCCGCTGCACAATCCCATCCGGCTCGCCGAAGACCTGTCGATGCTGGATCACATGATGCGTGGCCGCACCTTCGTGGGCATCGCCCGCGGCTTCCAGCGCCGCTGGGCCGATGTCATGGGGCAGGTGTACGGCGTCGGCGGCACCCTCTCCGACCGCAGCGAGAGCGACCGGCGCAACCGGCGGCTGTTCGAGGAACACTGGGAGATCATCAAAAAGGCGTGGACCAACGAGACCTTCACGCACGAGGGCGAGCAGTGGACCATCCCGCCGAAGGACCTGGAGTTCCCCTACGACGCCGTGCGTCGCTTCGGCCGCGGCCAGGACGACGCCGGCCGCATCGTCGAGGTCGGGATCGCGCCGCGGCCCTACCAGAACCCGCATCCGCCGGTGTTCCAGCCGTTCAGCTTCAGCGAGGACACCTTCCGGTTCTGCGCCCGGGAGAACGTCGTCCCCATCGTCATGCACACCGACCCGGTGAGGGTGGGCGAGCTGCTCGACGTCTACGTCGAGGAGGCGGAGGCGGCCGGCCGGGGCCGACTGGCTCGCGGTGAGAGCGTCGGGGTGATGCGGGACGTGCTGGTGTCCCGGAACAAGGAGGAGGCACACCACTGGGCGCGCCATGGAGGCGGTTTCATCTTCGACAACTGGTTCGGTCCCATGGGCTTCACCGAGGCACTGCGCAACACCGGCGAGACCGGGCCCATCGGCTCCGACTACGACACGCTGGTCGAGCGGGGCCTGGAGTGGGTGGGCACGCCCGACGACATCAACCGCAAGATCGAGCGGCTCGTGGAGCACCACACCCCTGAGTATCTGCTGCAGTGCCAGTACTCCGGGCCGATCCCGCACGACGTGCAGATGCGCAGCCTGGAGCTGTGGGCCACCGAGATCGCGCCCAACTGGCTCTGACCTTCCCCTTCCCCAGCGGATCACGACTCCCGCAGGTACGACGACGAGGAGAACCATGCCGAGCAACCAGGCCGCGACGACGGACGAGCAGCGCAAGGCCGTCGTCATCGCGTACCTCAAGGCGTTCGACAACGGAGGCACCGGCACCGACGGCCGTTCCGTCCTCGACTTCTTCGCCCAGGACGCGCAGTTCTTCTTCCCCAAGTGGGGTCTGGCGAAGGGCAGGCCGGAGATCTCCCGGCTCTTCGACGACCTGGGCCCGACGATAAAGTCGATCACCCATCACTTCTGGTCCTTCAACTGGCTGACGACCGGCACCGACCTGCTCGCGGTGGAGGGCACCACCCACGGCGAGCATCACGACGGTCCCTGGCACGTCGGCCTGCCCGAGTGGGGAGCCGGCCGGTTCTGCGGAGTCTTCGAGGTCCGCGACGACCTGATCCAGCGCGCCTTCATCTACATGGATCCCGACTACGCCGGCCAGGACACCGCCCGCTACCCCTGGCTCGACGGCACCCGACACTGACAGATCACCGATGTTCGGAGGAACCGATATGGACGTCCTGGCCACGCTCCGCCGGCAACCCAGCCTGAACCTCTTCCCGATCGAGAACCGCCTTTCCCCCCGGGCCCTGGAGGCGCTGTCCTCCGATGCCAACAACCGCTATCCGTACTCGGAGACGGACGTCGCCGTGTACGGCGACGTCACCGGTCTGAACGACGTCTTCACCTACTGCACCGACCTGACGAAGCAGTTCTACGGAGCCCGGCACGCCTACGTGAACTTCCTCTCGGGCCTGCACACCATGCACACCGTCATCACCGCTGTCGCCACGGCGGGCGACCGGGTGATGGTGCTGGCGCCCGAGGACGGCGGCCACTACGCCACGGCGACGATCTGCCGGGGCTACGGTCACGAGGTCGACTTCCTGCCGTTCGACCGCGGCACTCTGGAGATCGACTACGCCAAGCTGGCCACCACGGTCGCCGAGCGCCCCGTCGACCTGATCTATCTCGACGCGTCCTCGATGCTGCGCTTCCCGGACGCCCGCGCTCTTCGGGCCGCCGCGCCCGACGCGCTGATCTGCCTCGATGCCTCGCATCTGCTGGGCCTGCTGCCGGTGGCTCCGCAGACGCTGGTCCTGGACGGGGGCTTCGACAGTATCTCCGGCAGCACCCACAAGACGATGCCGGGACCGCAGAAGGGTCTGCTCGTCACCAACAGTGACCGTATGGCGGAGCTGGTCGGTGCCCGCATCCCCTTCACGGCGTCGAGTTCGCACTCCGCGAGCGTCGGGTCCCTGGCGATCACGCTTGAGGAACTCATGCCGCACCGTACGGCCTATGCCCAGCAGGTCATCGACAACGCCCGGGCGCTGGGCAGCCAGCTGGCGTCGCGCGGCTTCGACGTGGCCGGGAAGGACTTCGGTTACTCCGAAACCCACCAGGTGTGGGTCCACCTGCCCGACGGGCACACCACGCACCAGTGGGGGAGGACCCTGACCGCGGCCGGTATCCGGTCCACGACCGTGCAGCTGCCCAGCACCGGCCGGCCCGGACTGCGGCTCGGCACCCAGGAACTGACCCGCTGGGGCATGCGGGAGAGCGACATGAGCGTGGTGGCCGACCTGCTCGCCCGGCTGCTGCTGCGTGGCGAGGCGGTCAAGGAGATCGCCGAGGACGTCTCCACCCTCGCCCTGTCCTACCCGGGGGTCGCCTTCGCGGGGCCGCTCGCGCCCCTCGCCTCTCGGTGATCCCCGGCACACTCGACGCCACGCTGTTCCGGTCGGTGCTCGGGCATTACCCCACCGGGGTGGCCCTCGTCACCAGCGCCGGCGAGCCGCCGGCGGGGATGATAGTGGGGACGTTCACCTCGGTCTCCCTCGATCCACCGCTGGTCGGGTTCCTGCCCTCGAAGGCGTCGACCTCCTGGCCGCGCATCCGCGCCGGGGGCAGCTTCTGCGTGAACGTTCTGGGAGCGGACCAACGCGAGGTCTGCCTGGCCTTCACCTCCCGGGACACCACGCGCTGGGAGGTGCCCCACCACCAGGCGCCGTCCGGGGCGCCGGCGCTCTCCGGGGCGATCGCCTGGATCGACTGCGATCTGGCGGACGAGACCGAGGCCGGTGACCACTGGTTCGTGACCGGTCATGTCCGCCGGTTCCAGGTGCAGCACGAGGGGGAACCGCTGCTCTTCCTGCGGGGAGAGTTCGGGGCGTTCGCACCCTGCCCGGCCCCGGTCCTCGACTGATCCGGTACCGGTCCTGCTCGGAGCACGAGGCCGTTTCCCCACTCCCGGGGAAACGGCCTCGTGCTCTGCGGTCTGCCGCGAGGGAGCCGGGACCGGGCTGTCAGACCGCCCGGCTCGCCGCGCCGAGGGACGCGAGGTCGGTGTTGCCGCCGGACAGGACCAGGACCACGACCCCGCCCGCGGGCACGGCGACCTCTCCGGTGCGCAGCGCGGCCAGGCCCACCGCGGCCGACGGTTCGAGGATCAGACGGGTCGCCCGCATCAGATCGATCCAGGCCAGGCGGATCTCCTCCTCGGACACCTGGACGAGTTGATGGGTGTGGTGCAGGACGTGGTGGTAGGTGTGAGTCCCGGCGAACGGCGCGTTCAGGCCGTCGGCCATCGACGTCGGCGCGGTCGGCAGGGACACGGGTCCCCCGGACTCGACGGCGTGTGCGAGGGCACGGGCCGCAGCGGGTTCCACGCCGACGACCCGCGTGCTCGGCGAGAGCGCGGCGAACGCGGCACCGATCCCGCTCAGCAGACCGCCCCCGCCGACCGGGGCCAACAGGACGTCCACCCATGGCAGGGCCTGCCAGACCTCCAGGCCCACCGTGCCCTGCCCCCCGATCACGTCGAGATCGTCGAAGGGGTGCAGCAGCAGCGCGCCGTTGCGCTCGGCGAACCGCTGTGCCGCGGCGACGAAGTCCTCGCCCTCGATGACGGTGGCACCGTGCCGTCGTATCGCGTCGATCTTGGTGGCGACCGCGCCCGGCGGGACGAAGACGGTGGCGGGGACACCGAGCCGACGGCTCGCGTAGGCGAGCGCGGCGCCGTGGTTGCCGGCCGAGAACGTCACCGCGTGGGAAGGCCGCTCGCCTCTCTCCCCGCGGGCGAGCAACGCGTTGGTCGCTCCCCGGACTTTGAAGCTACCGGTGTGCTGCAGGTTCTCGGCCTTGAGCAGCACCTGGCAGCCGAACGCGAGAGAGAGCTCCTCACAGGGCAGGAGCGGGGTCTCCAGCACCCGGCCGGTCAGCCGGGCTGCGGCCGACTTGAGGTCCTGTTCCGTCAGGAGGGGGGAGGGTGTAGCTCGGTTCCCGGTGTCGATGTCCACCGGAGTGGCGTCCGTATGCATCGCCTGCACCTCGTTTCAGGGCAAGGGCGGGCCCGGAGGGGCGCCGCTGACGGGCGCCGACTCTGCCAGCGATCGCTTGCGGACCGCTGACCGTGGACGTCCGGCGGACCGACGGGGGTGTCAGCAAAAGCCCAGGGAATCGCAAGGACCCGGTGGCACTGTCGATGGCGACCACATTCCGTCACAGGAGGTTCCATGAAGACGCAGGTGTTCACTACCGAGAACGCGCCCACTCCGGTGGGCCCCTACTCCCAGGCGGTCCGCCGCGGCAACATTGTCTCCGTGTCCGGTCAGGTCGGTCTCGATCCGGCGAACAACAAGCTGGTGGAAGGCGGAATCGCTGAGCAGACCCGCCAGACGCTCACCAATCTGGAAAGCATCCTCAAAAATTCCGGTGCCTCCTTCGCCGACGTCGTCACCGTGCGGATCTACATCACCCAGGCCGCCGACTTCGCACCGATGAACGAGGTGTACGCGAAGTTCCTCAGCGAGCCCTTCCCGTGCCGCACGACCGTCTTCGTCGGCCTGCCGCCCGGCATGCTGGTGGAGATCGACGTCCTGGCCGTGGTCGACTGATCCACACCCCGCTTCTCCGCAGGTCCGGATGCGCCCGACCGGCACGGATCTCCTTTCCGTTCGGGCGCAGCCACAATCGGCAGTACGCGGCCGTGGAACTCGCGGGAATGCGGACCGGGTTGTCGCTGCCAAGAGCTGTCCCGTAATCCCCGACGGGACAGCCCTCAGGGCGTTTGTCGACGGGCTCGTATCCTTGGCGGACATTCGTTCCTGTCGTGGGAGCCCCGTCGTGGGAGCCGGTCCGTGAGCCGGTGTCGCATTGGTGTGAGAGAGGTCGCGCGTTGAGTCAGGCGAGCCCCCCGCAGATCCCGGTCCTGATCCTCGCCGGCTTCCTGGGCTCAGGAAAGACCACCCTGCTCAACCACCTCCTGCACCGCGGCGGAGGCAGCCGGATCGGCGCGATCGTCAATGATTTCGGCGCCATCGAGATCGACGCCATGGCCGTGGCCGGCGCGCTCGGCGACTCCACCGTCTCACTCGGGAACGGCTGCCTGTGCTGCGCCGTGGACGCAAGCGAACTCGACCTCTACCTGGACCGCCTCGCCCGGCCCGCCGCCCGGATCGACGTGATCGTCATCGAGGCGAGCGGTCTCGCGGAGCCGCAGGAGCTGGTGAAGATGCTCCTCGCAAGCGAGAACCCGCACATCGTCTACGGCGGCCTGGTGGAGGTCGTCGACGCCGCCGAGTTCGACGCCACCCGCGAGAAGCACCCCGAGATCGACCGGCACCTCGCCATCGCCGACCTGGTCGTCGTCAACAAGGCGGACCGCGCGGCGGACCCCGACCGTGTGATCCGGCTCGTACGGACCCTCGCCGACGGCGCCGCCGTCGTACCCGCCTCGTACGGGCGGATCGACCCCGAGTTCCTCTTCGACTGCCGGCCGACCGAGGAACGTATCGGGCAGCTGTCCTTCGACGACCTGCACCGGCACGAGGACAGTGACCACGAGGACAGCGACCACGGTGGTCCTCACGAGCCCCGCGGTCATCTGCACTCCGCCTACGAGTCCGTCTCCTTCACCTCCGAAGTGCCCCTCGGGCCCCGGCGGTTGATGGCCTTCCTCGACGGCAGGCCCGATGGCCTCTACCGCATCAAGGGGTACGTCGACCTCGGCGCCGCGGATCCCCGCAACCGGTACGCCGTGCACGCCGTGGGCCGGTTCCTGCGGTTCTATCCGGAGCCCTGGCCTCCGGGCGAGCGCCTCACCCAGCTCGTACTCATCGGGTCCGGCATCGACGCCGTCGCGCTCCGCAAGGAACTGGAGGCGTGCAAGGACGACGCCCCACACGCCGACGAGCGCGGCATGTGGGGCGTCCTGAGATACGTACAGGAGCAGGAGCAGGAGCAGGAGCAGGAGGCGGAGCAGGAGGCGGAGCAGGAGGTCGAGGGTTAGACCGGGCCCGCCACCACCGAGACCGTCTTCGCCAGCGAGACCCCCGAGCCGTCGCGCCGCGGGTCCATCTCCGGCAACTCCGCAGGCGTACCGTCCTTCTGCGCGGCGCGTGCCGGAGCGGGACCTGCCCACGCCAGGCTCAGGCAGTCCTCGCCCTTCAGGAACCGCTGGCAGCGCACGCCACCCGTGGCCCGGCCCTTGCGCGGGTACTGGTCGAAGGGGGTCAGCTTCGCTGTCGTCTGGACCGAGTCGTCCAGCGTGCCGCGCGAACCCGCCACGGTGAACACCACCGCGTCCACGGCCGGGTCGACCGCCGTGAACGAGATCACCTTGGCCCCCTCCGTCAGCTTGACGCCCGTCATACCGCCCGCGGCCCGGCCCTGCGGGCGGACCTGGGACGACTGATAGCGCAGCAGCTGCGCGTCGTCGGTGATGAAGATCAGGTCCTCCTCGCCCGTGCGCAACTCGGCCCCGCCGACGACCCGGTCACCGTCCTTGAGGGAGATGACCTCCAGCTCCTCCTTGTTGGACGGATAGTCCGGGACCACCCGCTTGACCACACCCTGCTGTGTGCCGAGCGCCAGGCCCGGTGACGACTCGTCGAGCGTCGTCAGGCAGACCACCTGCTCGTCACCCTCCAGGGTCAGGAACTCCGAGACCGGCGCGCCCCCCGAGAGGTTGGGCGCCGCAGCGGTCTCGGGCAGCCGCGGGAGGTCGATGACGTTGATCCGCAGGAGCCGTCCGGTGGACGTGACCGCGCCGATCTCGCCCTGTGCCGTCGCCGGGACGGCGGAGACGATCAGGTCGTGCTTGACGCGTCTGGCCTCGTCCTCCCCGAAGGGGTCGCCGTTGGCCGTACGGGCGAGCAGCGCCGTCGACGACAGGAGTACCCGGCACGGGTCGTCCGCCACCTGCAGCGGAACGGCCGTGGCGGCGGAACCGGCGGACTCCAGCAGCACCGTACGCCGGTCGGTGCCGAACTTCTTGGCCACCGCGGCCAGTTCGCCCGACACCAGCTTGCGCAGCTCGGTGTCCGACTCCAGGATGCCGGTCAGCTCGTCGATCTCGCCGTTGAGCCGGTCGCGCTCGGTCTCCAGCTCGATGCGGTCGAACTTGGTGAGCCGGCGCAGCGGCGTGTCCAGGATGTACTGCGTCTGGATCTCGCTCAGCGAGAAGTGCTCGATCAGGCGCTGCTTGGCCTGAGCGGAGTTCTCGCTGGAGCGGATGAGGCGGATGACCTCGTCGATGTCCAGCAGGGCGACGAGCAGGCCCGCGACCAGGTGCAGCCGGTCGCGCTTCTTGGTGCGGCGGAACTCGCTGCGGCGGCGCACGACCTCGAAGCGGTGGTCGAGGTACACCTCCAGCAGTTCCTTGAGACCGAGCGTGAGCGGCTGGCCGTCGACCAGCGCGACGTTGTTGATGCCGAAGGTCTCCTCCATCGGCGTCAGTTTGTAGAGCTGCTCCAGGACGGCCTCGGGCACGAAGCCGTTCTTGATCTCGATGACCAGGCGCAGGCCGTGCGCGCGGTCGGTGAGGTCCTTGACGTCGGCGATGCCCTGCAGCTTCTTCGAGCCGACCAGGTCCTTGATCTTCGCGATCACCTTCTCCGGGCCGACGGTGAAGGGCAGTTCGGTGACGACGACGCCCTTGCGGCGCGCCGTCACGTTCTCCACCGACACCGTCGCGCGGATCTTGAAGGTACCGCGCCCCTTCTCGTACGCGTCCCTGATCCCGGACAGGCCGACGATCCGGCCGCCCGTGGGCAGGTCGGGGCCCGGCACGTACTTCATGAGCGTGTCGAGATCGGCGCCGGGGTGGCGGATCAGGTGGCGGGCGGCGGTGATGACCTCGCCGAGGTTGTGCGGCGCCATGTTCGTCGCCATGCCGACCGCGATGCCCGACGCGCCGTTGACCAGGAGGTTCGGATACGCGGCCGGGAGGACCACCGGCTCCTGCTCCTGGCCGTCGTAGTTCGGGCTGAAGTCGACCGTGTTCTCTTCGATCGACTCCGTCATGAGGGAGGTCGCGTCGGCCATCCTCGCCTCGGTGTACCGCATGGCGGCCGGCGGGTCGTCGTTGCCCAGCGAACCGAAGTTGCCGTGGCCGTCGACCAGGGGCAGCCGCATGGAGAAGGGCTGGGCCAGGCGGACCAGGGCGTCGTAGATCGACGCGTCGCCGTGGGGGTGGAGCTTACCCATGACCTCGCCGACGACGCGGGCGCACTTCACATAACCGCGGTCGGGGCGGAGCCCCATCTCGTTCATCTGGTAGACGATGCGGCGGTGCACGGGCTTGAGGCCGTCGCGGGCGTCCGGCAGGGCTCGGGAGTAGATGACCGAGTACGCGTACTCGAGGAAGGAGCCCTGCATCTCGTCGACGACGTCGATGTCGAGGATGCGCTCCTCGAAGTCGGCGTCGTCATCGGGTCGCGGGGTCTTCGTGCTGCGGCGGGCCATCGCTGCTGCGACTCCTTCACAGTCTCTGCCGGGGCATGAACGGGTTCTGACGCGGTCCATTGTGGACCGGAGTACTGACAACGCGGACCACGACCCGTCCGTACGGGCCTCGCGGGCGGGGTGCGCGACCGCCTCGACAGGCCGCGCCGACCGTGATTCCAGCGACCTCCGCAGACCTCGGAACCCCGGTTCCGACTGCCTGCGCAGACCCCGGACGCTATCGCGTCCCCGTCGGCGCGAAGATCGCGAGGCCGTCGGCACCGAGCCCGCGGGGCCATCGACCCGGAGCCCGCGAGGCCGTCGGCCCGACTCCCGGTCCCGACTCCCGGTCCCGCCCCCGGCCCCGGCCTCGACCCCGGGTGTCCTCGGATCTCGTACGACCGTACGAGATTCAAGGGCGCCCGCGTGCTCGCTCTCGGCGTACCCGACACGGGAACTTCGCCAGCTGTCCGCGCGCTTGCATACAGTGGCACGACTAGCAGGAATTCAGCAGTTTTCCGCGATCGAAGGGACGTACATGCCCATGGGTCACACGGCCACAGCCGAGGCCGGTTCCGGCGGCCTGACAGCGACCGAGCACCGCCTGGCCAACGGCCTGCGTGTGGTGCTCTCCGAGGACCATCTGACCCCGGTCGCGGCGGTGTGCCTCTGGTACGACGTCGGCTCGCGCCATGAGGTCAAGGGCCGCACCGGGCTCGCCCACCTCTTCGAGCACCTGATGTTCCAGGGCTCAGGACAGGTGAAGGGCAACGGCCACTTCGAGCTGGTGCAGGGAGCGGGCGGTTCGCTCAACGGGACGACGAGTTTCGAGCGGACCAACTACTTCGAGACCATGCCGACGCACCAGCTGGAGCTCGCCCTCTGGCTGGAGGCCGACCGCATGGGCTCGCTGCTCGCCGCGCTCGACGACGAGTCGATGGACAACCAGCGGGACGTCGTCAAGAACGAGCGCAGGCAGCGCTACGACAACGTCCCCTACGGCACCGCTTTCGAGAAGCTGACCGCCCTCGCGTACCCGGAGGGCCACCCTTACCACCACACGCCGATCGGGTCGATGGCCGACCTGGACGCGGCCACCCTGGAGGACGCGCGCGCCTTTTTCCGCACCTACTACGCGCCCAACAACGCCGTGCTGTCGATCGTCGGCGACATCGACCCGGAGCAGACGTTGGCCTGGGTCGAGAGGTACTTCGGTTCCATCGCGGGCCACGACGGCAAGCCCGCCCCGCGTGACGGCTCGCTCCCGGAGACCATCGGTGAGCAGCTGCGCGAGGTCGTCGAGGAGGAGGTCCCGGCCCGCGCGCTGATGGCCGCCTACCGGCTGCCGGAGGACGGCACGCGCGCGGCCGACGCCGCCGACCTGGCCCTGACCGTCCTCGGTGGCGGCGAGTCGTCCCGGCTCTACAACCGGCTCGTACGCCGGGACCGTACCGCCGTGGCCGCCGGGTTCGGCCTGCTGCGCCTCTCCGGAGCACCCTCCCTGGGGTGGCTCGACGTGAAGACGTCGGGCGACGTCGAGGTTCCGGTGATCGAGGCCGCCGTCGACGAGGAGCTCACCCGGTTCGCCGAGGAGGGCCCCACGGTCGAGGAGATGGAGCGCGCGCAGGCGCAGTTGGAGCGCGAGTGGCTGGACCGGCTCGGTACGGTCGCGGGCCGCGCCGACGAACTCTGCCGGTACGCGGTGCTGTTCGGTGACCCCCAGCTCGCCCTGACCGCCGTCCAGCGTGTCCTCGACATCACCGCGGCGGAGGTGCAGGAGGTCGCCAAGGCCCGCCTGCGCCCCGACAACCGCGCGGTGCTGGTCTACGAGCCGGTCGCCCCCGAAGAGACCGACACCGCCGCTGCAGACACCGACGAGGAGGCGGCCAAGTGACCGAGCTCGCCACGATGGAGTTCCACCCGCAGCCCCAGGCCGGCGAGGCCAGGCCCTGGGCCTTCCCGGCGCCCGAGCGCGGCGCGCTCGGCAACGGCCTGACGCTGTTGCGCTGCCATCGCCCCGGCCAGCAGATCGTCGCCGTGGAGGTCCTGCTGGCCGCGCCGCTTGAGGCCGAGCCGAAGGGCCTGGACGGTATCGCCACGATCATGGCGCGGGCCTTCTCGGAGGGCACCGACAAGCACTCCGCCGAGGAGTTCGCCGCCGAGCTGGAGCGCTGCGGCGCCACGCTGGACTCCTACGCCGACCACCCCGGCGTACGGCTCAGCCTCGAAGTCCCCGTCTCCCGGCTGCCCAAGGCGCTCGGGCTGCTCGCCGACGCCCTCAGGGCGCCCGCGTTCGAGGACGGCGAGATCGAGCGGCTGGTGCGCAACCGGCTCGACGAGATCCCGCACGAGAGTGCCAACCCGGCCCGCCGGGCCGCCAAGG
This sequence comes from Streptomyces aurantiacus, assembly GCF_001418335.1. Lineage (GTDB taxonomy): Bacteria > Actinomycetota > Actinomycetes > Streptomycetales > Streptomycetaceae > Streptomyces > Streptomyces aurantiacus. The sequence goes on from NZ_LIPP01000170.1 coordinate 49,984, forward strand.
AGCTGTCCCGGCAGCTCTTCCCGGCGACCTCGCGCATGTCGCGCCCGCGCCAGGGCACCGAGGAGACGGTCACCGCGATCGACTCCGCGGCCGTACGCGCCTTCTACGAGAAGCACGTACGCCCCGCCACGGCCACCGCGGTCGTCGTCGGAGACCTCATCGATCTCGACCTCGACACGCTGCTCGGGGACACGCTCGGCGCCTGGACCGGATCGCAGGCCGAGGCACGCCCCGTGCCGTCGGTGACCGCCGACGACACCGGCCGGGTGATCATCGTCGACCGTCCCGGGGCCGTCCAGACGCAGTTGCTCATCGGCCGCGTCGGCGCGGACCGGCACGACCGCGTGTGGCCGGCCCAGGTGCTCGGCACGTACTGCCTCGGCGGCACCCTCACCTCCCGTCTGGACCGCGTCCTGCGCGAGGAGAAGGGATACACCTACGGCGTGCGGGCGTTCGGCCAGGTGCTGCGTTCCGCTCCGGACGGGACGGGCCTCTCGATGCTCGCCATCAGCGGCTCCGTGGACACCCCGAACACCGGCCCGGCGCTCGACGACCTCTGGAAGGTGCTGCGCACCCTCGCCGCCGAGGGCCTGACGGACGCCGAGCGCGACGTCGCCGTGCAGAACCTGGTGGGCGTGGCGCCCCTGAAGTACGAGACCGCGGCCGCCGTCGCGGGCACGCTCGCCGACCAGGTCGAGCAGCACCTGCCGGACGACTTCCAGGCGACGCTGTACCAGCAACTCGCCGCGACCGGCACCGTGGAGGCCACCGCGGCCGCCGTGAACGCCTTCCCGGTGGACCGTCTGGTGACCGTCCTCGTCGGGGACGCCGCGCAGATCGAGGAGCCCGTCAGGGCCCTCGGAATCGGCGAAGTCAGCGTCGTGGCACCCGAGTAGGGACCGAAGCAGGGACCTGAGCAGAGACCTGAGCAGAGACCGAAGCAGGACCTGGGCAGGGACCGGCAGCGGAACGAGCGGAAGACCGGCGGCCGGTGGGACAGAGGCCGGCGGCCGGGTGAGGCCCGGGTGACCGATGAGTCGCCCGGGCCTCTTCGCGTACTGCCGCGCACTGCTGCCTCCATGGTTTGTCCGTATTGGTATGGAGGTTGCTTGTCTGCCCTGTGGCATGCGCAACAAAAGTCGTGATCCGTTTGTCTGGGGAAAGTGGCCGCGCTTAGCGTCGGTCCGGCTGTTCGTCAGGCAGTGCGCCGCGTCCGCGGCACCGGACAGTCATCGCCGAGTCCCCGTACGGCGCGAGCCAGGGGAGCCGGGGACCCATGCGCAGTCCCTGGGGTGAATCGGACGCCCTTCCCGAAGGGTGTCCGTAGGAGACCTTCCTGCTCCGAACCCGTCAGCTAACCCGGTAGGCGAGAAGGAAGGAAAGGACCAGCCACTTCATGGCGTTCACCCGCGCCGCGGGGAAGCACCGTCTTCCCAGCCGTACGAAGCGCACGACCCGCAGGACGGTGGGGGTCGCCGCACTCGCCACCACCGGTGTCGTAGGCACCCTGGCAGCCCCGGCCCTCGCGGCCGAGGAGAGCCCGGTCGAGCAGACCGGCCTCACCCAGGCCGTCACCCTCGGCGACTCGGTCGCCCAGGAGATCGACGCACAGGCCGCCGCCCAGCAGCAGGCCGCCGCCCAGGCAGCCGCCCGCGAGAAGGCCGAGGCCGCCGCGAAGGTGCGCGCCGAGGAAGCCGCGGCGAAGGCGAAGGCGAGGGCCGAGAAGGAGCGCGAGGCCAAGGCCCGTGCCGCCCGCGAGGCCGAGCGCAAGCGCCTCAACGCGTACACCGCGCCGATCACCGGCTCGTACGTCTCCACCGGCTACCAGGCCGGCGGCGGCATCTGGTCCTCCGGCAGCCACACCGGCATCGACTTCCACGCCGCGAGCGGCACCGCCGTGCACGCGGTGGGCTCCGGCACCGTCGTGGAGGCCGGCTGGGGCGGCTCCTACGGCAACCAGGTCGTCATCAAGATGAACGACGGCACGTACACCCAGTACGGGCACCTCTCGTCCATCGGCGTCTCGGTCGGCCAGACGGTCACTCCGGGACAGCGGATAGCCCTCTCCGGGGCGACCGGCAACGTCACCGGGGCGCATCTGCACTTCGAGGCGCGTACGACCGCGGAGTACGGCTCCGACATGGACCCGGTCGCGTACCTCCGCTCGCACGGCGTGAACGTCTGACCGCACGGCACGGCACGGCGCGACACCGCACGGCACCGCACCTCCGTCGAAGGCCCCGGCTCACCGAGCCGGGGCCTTCGCGTGCCCGACCGCTCCGCCGTCCCCCGTGCGACCGTACGACCATGCGCCTGTACGACCGCTTACGGTCGCTTTCGCACCGGACGACTGCCTGTTCAGAGACGTGATGTGTCCAAAAAATATCCATGGATTCCCGGCTGCCTTCGGAATTTCCCGCTCTCTGCAATAGAGTCACCGAACAAGCGTCAATCGACCGCGTTTCGCGGGGATTAAGGCGGAGGTCCGGTCATGCGTATTCCCGCGCGCTCGGTATGCACGGCGATCCGTGACGACATCGTCGCGGGTGTCTACGAACGCGGCAGCCGGCTCACCGAAGAACTGCTCGCGCGCCGCTACGGCGTCTCGCGGGTCCCCGTGCGCGAGGCGCTGCGCACCCTGGAGGCGGAGGGCTTCGTGGTCACGCGCAGGCACGCGGGCGCGTGCGTCGCGGAGCCCACGGAACAGGAGGCCGCCGACCTCCTGGAGATGCGCGTGCTGCTGGAACCGCTGGGCGCCGCCCGTGCCGCGCAGCGTCGCACCGAGGCCCATCTGAAGGTGCTGCGCGGCCTGGTCAGGCTCGGCCAGGAGCGCGCCAGGCGGGGCAACAGCGAGGATCTGCGCTCCCTCGGCGGCTGGTTCCACGAGACGCTCACGCAGGCCTCGGGCAGCCCGGCGCTGACCTCGACGCTCGGCCAGCTGCGGCACAAGATCGCCTGGATGTACTCGGTCGAGGCGCCCGCGCACCCCGCCGAGTCCTGGACCGAGCACGGGGCCATCGTGGACGCCGTCGCCCGCGGTGACAGCGACCGGGCCCGGACGATCACGGCCCTGCACACGGAGCGGGCGACGACCGCGCACCGGCTGCGCTTTCCGGGCGGGGACCGCGTGGAGCGTGTGAGGACTTCGCAACATGCCGTAAACACAGCGGGCCTGCGGCATTAACAGAAGCGCCGTATACAAAGAGAGTTATTCGGCAGGGGCCCATTTCTGGTGCCCCCTTTTTCCGTGTGCCCGGAATTGTCGAGCATGTGATTTCCGGTGTGCGCGGAAATCGATGCACCGGCTCCGAGTGATTAACCCGAACGGTACCGACGGTCCCGACCGCGCAGACGGCGGAGCCGCGTCGCCCGGGGTGTGGGGACGCGGCTCAGCCGAATGCGATCCGTGAGGTTCCGTCGGGTTCCGTGAGGTCAGACCGTCTCGGGAAGTTCCTGGAGGCCCTCGGCGACCAGCTTCGCCAGACGGTCGAGCGCGGCGTCCGCGCCCTCGGCGTCGGAGGCCAGCACGACCTCCTCGCCGCCCTGGGCGCCCAGGCCGAGGACCGCGAGCATGGAGGCGGCGTTGACGGGGTTGCCGTCCGCCTTGGCGATCGTCACGGGGACCCCGGAGGCCGTGGCCGCCCGGACGAAGATGGAGGCGGGACGGGCGTGAAGGCCCTCCGCCCAGCCGACGTTGACGCGGCGCTCAGCCATGTGATGCTGCCCTTCGGATGTCTCGGTGTCTCACTGACTTCAGGTTGTCTAGACCAGTGTTCCATACGGTGAAACGTGTCCGGGCCGGTGCCCGCCCCGGAGCGGCCCGGGTCCCCCAAGACTGCCCCGCACCCTTGCGGGACGCGAGCCCGCCCGTGCAGGAAGCGGCCCGGTCATTGTCGGACCCGGGTCGTACTCTGGGCCCCATGCAGACCTCGTCGGACCGGCACGAGTACCCCGCTCACTGGGAGGCCGACGTCGTCCTGCGCGACGGCGGCACCGCGCGCGTCCGGCCCATCACGGCCGACGACGCCGACCGCCTCGTCAGCTTCTACGAGCAGGTGTCCGCCGAGTCGAAGTACTACCGCTTCTTCGCTCCGTACCCACGCCTGTCCGCCAAGGACGTGCATCGCTTCACGCACCACGACTTCGTGGACCGGGTGGGACTCGCGGCCACCGTCGGCGGCGAATTCATCGCCACCGTACGGTACGACCGCATCAACGCGGACGGCCTGCCCGCCACGTCCCCCGCGGACGAGGCGGAGGTCGCCTTCCTCGTCCAGGACGCCCATCAGGGCCGTGGCGTGGCGTCCGCGCTGCTCGAACACATCGCGGCCGTCGCCCGCGAGCGGGACATCCGCCGGTTCGCCGCCGAGGTACTGCCCGCCAACAACAAGATGATCAAGGTGTTCACGGACGCGGGGTACCAGCAGAAGCGCAGCTTCGAGGACGGCGTCGTACGCCTGGAGTTCGACCTGGAGCCCACCGACCGCTCGCTCGCCGTGCAGCGCGCGCGGGAGCAGCGGGCGGAGGGGCGCTCCGTGGCACGGCTCCTGGCGCCCGGTTCGGTCGCGGTCGTCGGAGCGGGCCGCACGCCCGGGGGAGTGGGGCGCAGCATTCTGGAGAACCTGCGCGCCGCGGGCTTCACCGGCCGCCTGTACGCGGTGAACGGAGGGCTCCAGGACAACGAGGCGCTCCAGGACGACGGAGCGCCGCAGGAATCCGGGGCGCTCCAGGTCAAGGAGCTGGCCGGAGTTCCGGCCCATCGCTCCGTGCGTGACATCGCCGAGCCCGTCGACCTCGCCGTGATCGCCGTCCCGGCCGAGCGGGTCCCCGAAGTCGTCGCGGAGTGCGGTGAGCACGGGGTGCAGGGGCTCGTGGTGATCTCCGCCGGGTACGCCGAGAGCGGCCCCGAGGGCAGAGAGCGCCAGCGCGAGCTCGTGCGCCAGGCGCGTACGTACGGAATGCGCCTCATCGGGCCGAACGCCTTCGGAGTCATCAATACCTCCCCGCGGACCCGGCTCAACGCCTCGCTCGCGCCGGAGATGCCGCGCACCGGGCGCATCGGCCTGTTCGCCCAGTCCGGTGCCATCGGGATCGCGCTGCTGTCCCGGCTGCACCGGCGCGGCGGTGGGGTCACGGGTGTGACGGGAGTGTCGACCTTCGTCTCCTCGGGCAACCGCGCGGACGTGTCCGGCAACGACGTCCTTCAGTACTGGTACGACGACCCGGACACCGATGTCGCGCTCATGTACCTCGAATCGATCGGGAACCCGCGGAAGTTCACCCGCCTCGCCCGGCGCACGGCGGCGGCCAAGCCGCTGGTCGTCGTCCAGGGCGCGCGGCACGGCGGAGCCGCGCCCCAGGGGCACGCCGTACGGGCCACGCGGCTGCCCCACGCCACGGTGTCCGCCCTGCTGCGGCAGGCCGGGGTCATCCGGGTGGACACGATCACGGAACTGGTCGACGCGGGGCTGCTGCTGGCCCGCCAGCCCCTGCCCGCCGGCCCGCGGGTGGCGATCCTCGGGAACTCCGAGTCGCTCGGGCTGCTGACGTACGACGCCTGTCTCGCCCAGGATCTGCGGCCGCTGCCGCCCCGCGACCTGACGACCGGCGCCTCGGCCGAGGACTTCCGCGCCGCACTGGCGCACGCGCTGGCCGACGACGCCTGTGACGCCGTCGTGGTCACCGCCATTCCGGCGGTGGGGGAGAGGTCCGCGGCGGACGCCGCGCTGGCCGAGGCACTCCGGTCGGCCTCGGCCGCCGCGCCCGCCAAGCCGGTTCTCGTGGTGCACGTGGAGCTGGGAGGGCTCGCGGAAGCGCTGTCCGCGGCTGCGGGCACCGCGCCCCAGGCCGTTCCCGATCCCCACGCGGGCGTGGCCGTCGACAGCGCCCCCCACCCGATCCGCCCCGCCGAGCGGGCGGGCACCGTGGCGGAGAGCACCGAGAGGGGGAGCACGGATGTGGGGTCCCGGCTCATTCCGGCGTACCCCGCCGCCGAGCGGGCCGTGCGCGCGCTCGCGGAAGCCGTGAAGTACGGCCAGTGGCGGCGCGGGGCCGCCGATCCCGGGCGGGTGCCCGAGTACGAGGACATCGAGGAGAAGAGCGCGGCCGAACAGATCGACCGCCTCCTGTCCGACGCCGACGCCGACGCCGACGCCGTGGACGACGGCGACGCCGTGGACGAGACCGACGCCGTGGACGAGACCGGCTCCGGGGACGAGGCCGGCGGGCTCACGCTCGGCCCCGACGACACCGCCGCCCTGCTCGGCCGCTACGGCATCGACGTCCGCCGTGCCCTGCCCGCGCCCACGCCCGGGGAAGCCGTGGCGGCGGCGGAGCGCATCGGCTACCCCGTGGCCCTCAAGACCACCGCCCCGCACCTGCGGCACCGCGCCGACCTGGGCGGCGTCCGCCTCGACTTGGCGGACGAGGAGCAACTGCGGCGGGCATGCGCGGAGTTGACCAGCCTTTTCGGCAAGCCCGAGGAGCTGCGCCCGGTGGTGCAGGGGATGGCGCCCCGCGGTGTCGACACGGTCGTGCGCGCGGTCATCGACCCGGCGGCCGGAGCCGTGCTCTCCTTCGGGCTCGCGGGAGCGGCGTCGGAGCTGCTCGGGGACACCGCGCACCGGCTGATTCCGGTCACCGACCGCGACGCCGCCTCACTGATCCGATCCATCAGGACCGCACCGCTCCTCTTCGGCTGGCGGGGCTCGGCCCCGGCGGACGTCGCGGCACTGGAGGAACTGCTGCTGCGCCTGTCCCGCCTTGTCGACGACCACCCGGAGGTCGTCTCCGTCTCCCTGGAGCCCGTAGTCGTCGCCCCGCACGGGCTGAGCGTGCTCGGCGCCTCCGTGCGGCTCGCCCCGCCGCCCGCCCGCGACGACCTCGGGCCACGCACACTTCCTGTGTACTGAGCGGTACCTCGCAGTCAGCGCGCCCCCGTAGGATGGACATCATGGCCAAGACCAGTACGACGACCCAGGGGCTGCGAGCGGCGATCGAGCGCAGCGGCTACTACCCGGCCCTCGTGGCCGAGGCGGTGGAGGCCGCTGTGGGAGGCGAGCCCATCCGGTCATATCTGGTCCACCAGGAGACGACGTTCGACGCCAACGAGGTGCGTCGGCACGTCACGGTGCTCGTCCTCACGGGTAACCGTTTCATCGTGAGCCACACGGACGAACAGGCCGCGGACAGTACCTCGCCCACGCCGTACGCGACCACGTCCACCGAGTCCGTGAAGATCGGCCGGATCTCGTCGGTCGTGCTCAGCCGGGTCGTGGCGAACCCGGAGAAGTACGTCGTGGGGACGCTGCCGCGCGAGGTCGTGCTCACCATCGGCTGGGGCGCGGTCGCCCGCATCGACCTGGAGCCGGCGGCCTGCGGCGACCCCAACTGCGAGGCGGACCACGGCTACACCGGCAGCTCGACCGCGGACGACCTGAGCCTGCGCGTCAGCGAGGCCGGTGACGGACCGGACGCCGTGCGCCAGACGCTCGCCTTCGCGCAGTCGCTCTCCGAGGCGACCACGGACGTCCCCCGCTGATGTCCCAGCACGTCTGGGACCACCCGGAACCACTCACCGTCGCCTCCGCGCCCGTGCCCGAGTACGGCAGCGGTTCGCTCGCCGACCTGCTGCCCACGCTGGCCGCGGGCATGGACGTACCGGACCTGACCGCCTCGCTCGGCGAACTGAGCCCGGCCGACCGCAACTGCGTCTTCCTGATCGACGGCCTCGGCTGGGAGCAGCTGAAGGCGAACCCGGACGAGGCCCCGTTCATGAGTTCCCTGCTGGGCAGCTCGCGCGGCGGCACCGGCCGGCCCCTCACGGCGGGCTATCCCGCGACCACCGCGACCTCGCTGGCCTCGATCGGCACCGGACTGCCGCCGGGAGCCCATGGACTGCCCGGCTACACCGTGCGCAACCCGGAGACCGGCGAGCTGATGAACCAGCTCCGCTGGATCCCCTGGACCAAGCCGGGCACGTGGCAGCCGTACCCCACGGTGTTCCAGCTGGCCGACGCGGCCGGCGTGCACACGGCCCAGGTGTCGGCACCGCAGTTCCAGAACACCCCGCTGACGAAGATCGCCCTCAGCGGCGGGACGTTCCACGGCCGGCTGACCGGCGAGGAGCGCATGGACAAGGCGGCCGAGCAACTGGCCGCGGGGGACCGCTCGCTGGTCTACACGTACTACGCCGAGGTGGACGGCAAGGGCCATCGCTTCGGCATGGACTCCGACGCCTGGCGCGGACAGCTCATGTACGTGGACCGGCTGGTCCAGCGCCTGGCCGAGCAACTGCCGCCGCGTGCGGCCCTCTACGTCACGGCCGACCACGGCATGATCGACGTCCCGTTCGACGAGGAGCACCGCATCGACTTCGACGCGGACTGGGAGCTGCGCGCGGGAGTGGCCCTCCTCGGCGGCGAGGGCAGGGCCCGGCACGTCTACGCGGTCCCGGGCGCCGAGTCCGACGTACTGACCTGCTGGCGCGAGGTGCTCGGTGAGCAGTTCTGGGTGGCCTCGCGCGACGAGGCGATCGCGGCGGGATGGTTCGGCCCGCACATCGACGAGCGGGTGTACGCGCGCATCGGTGACGTGGTCGCGGCCGCCCGTGACGACGTACTGATCATCGCGTCCGAGCGGGAGCCGAAGGAGTCGGCGATGGTCGGCAACCACGGCTCGATGACGCCGGCGGAACAGCACGTCCCGCTGCTGGAAGTACGTTCCTGACCCACCGCCCGCCCACCCGTTCTCACCCGATACCGATACCGATC
>NZ_LIPP01000171.1 GCF_001418335.1 Streptomyces aurantiacus
GCCCTCAGAGCCCTCAGAGCCCTCAGCCACCTCGGTCACCTCAGAAGGCTCACGAGGAACAGGAACAGGACCCCCTGCGCGACCGCTGGCGGGCCGCGATGCGGCTCGCCCTGGACGAGGCCGAACTGGCCGGTCGGGGCGAGGACGTACCCGTCGGCGCCGTCGTGCTGTCTCCGGACGGCACGACGGTGCTCGCCACCGGGCACAACGAACGCGAGGCGGCCGGCGATCCGACCGCCCATGCCGAGGTACTGGCGATCCGTCGGGCTGCCGCGAGGACCGGCGAGTGGCGGCTCACCGGCTGCACGCTCGTCGTCACCCTCGAACCCTGCACGATGTGCGCCGGCGCGATCGTCCAGTCCCGCCTGGACCGCGTCGTCTACGGCGCCCGCGACGAGAAGGCGGGCGCGGCCGGCTCCCTCTGGGACGTCGTCCGCGACCGCCGCCTCAACCACCGGCCCGAGGTCGTCGCCGGTGTGCTCGACGAGGAGTGCGCCCGGCTGCTCACGGAGTTCTTTCGCGGCCGCTGAGCCTCTGCACGTCTCACCCCGCCTCGCCACGTCGCACCGCTTCCCGGCCGGATCGACCGCCGAATACGGATTTCCGGGCACGGCACATCGTGGGCTAGGATCTCTCTCGGTAGCGTGTCCGAGCGGCCGAAGGAGCTCGCCTCGAAAGCGAGTGTGGCGCAAGTCACCGAGGGTTCAAATCCCTCCGCTACCGCAGGTAGACGAAGGGCCCGGTCCACTGGACCGGGCCCTTCGTGCTGCTCCGTCTCAGTTTCCGTCTCAGTTCGCAGGTGATCACGGAGGGGGACCTAGATCTTCTCCCTCCGCAGCCTCGGGCCGCCTGTACCTCCAGCGCAGCGCCGGTGCGGGGCGGGGTGCCGCGTCCGTCCGGAGTGGCGAACAGCCAGTCCTCATCCGCCCACTTCTCCCCTGCCGCCGCGCGTTCGGCATCCTGCTTCGCTCGGTGAGCCCTCAGCATGCCTACAAGCTGCGCAGGCAGGCCAACTGCCCGACGCCCGGCACGGGACTTTGTGTCTGCCGTCTCCGGGTTCGTGCGCTGCCTCTGCGGGCAGTACCCGGTCTTACGACCGCAGGGGTTCCCGCATCCGTGGGCGTAGCGCGGGCGGCGACAACTCCGACGCACCATCAGCACTCCGCGTTCGGCGTCCGCATCGGTCCACTTCAGCCCAAGAGCCTCTCCCTGCCGGAGTCCGAGCGCCAGTGCCACGGCCCAGCGAGCGGAGTTGCGGCGGTCATCGGCGGCTCGCAGAAGCCGCTTCACCTCTTCAACGGTGTACGGCTCGATCTCCTCTTCGCTCACCCGGGGTGCCTTGGCGAGCCGTACAGGATTGCGTGCGAGGTGGCCGCGTCGTACCGCCTCATTGAGGGCGGTACGGAAGGTGAATCTCGTGATTCCTTGCTCAGTCGAGAAAGATCGTCAGATGAACCGCCCGGGGTTACACTCGCCGCCGGTGGCGGAGGCCCCAAAAGGCGCAGCGGGCCCCAGGACACAGACAGCAGACAGCAGACGCAGGGGGAGGCCGCGATGGCGGTGAATTCGAAGAAGATCGCCGTCTACGTAGTCGTCGTCTTCGTGCTGTACGTGATCATCACCGACCCCGCCAAGGCGGCCGACTACGTCCAGATAGGCTTCGAAGGCATCTCGAACGCCGCTCAGGCCGTCGGTGACTTCATGACCTGGATCGCCCACGGAGCCAAGGACTGACCAAGTCAGGCCGGCGAGTCCCCCGTATCCCCGTCGCCCTGGGAGTGCACGTGATCCGCCACCTGGTCCTCTTCAAGCTCAACGAAGGTGTCGAGCGGGAAGACCCGCGCGTCGTCGAGGGCGTCGCCGCCTTCCGTGCGCTCGGTGCGCGGATCCCCGAGCTGAAGTTCTGGGAGTGCGCGTGGAACATCACCGACCGCCCCATCGCGTACGACTTCGCGATCAACTCGGCGGTCGAGGACACGGACGCGCTCAAGCGGTACATCGAGCACCCGGCGCACCAGGCGGGCGTCGCGCTGTGGCGTGAGTTCGCCACGTGGGTGATCGCCGACTACGAGTTCTGAGCCGCGCCTCGCGCAGGCCCACACCCGCACCACCCCACACCACCGGCCCCTCGCCCAACGGCGGGGGGTTGTTTCATGCCCTTCCCCTTTCCGATCCCCGTCCTCAACACGGAGTCATGCGGTGCTTGCACACAGTGCACATGTCTTGTGATGCTATGACCGCTTTTGATCGAAGAGTTGACGCATGTGTCTGACGGACGTCGTTCGGACTTGTGCTTATGTTTTTCACGGGTTGACGGACCCAGAGGTGGAGTTGACCGTGCCGGCCAGTACCGCGCCTCAAGCACCTCCCCAGCAGAAGCCGCAGGCCCACGAACGGCTCGACGAGCCGGGCGATTCCCAGGAGGCGGGTCCGCAGCGCCGCCGCGGGGCCGACACCCGGGCCCTCACCCAGGTCCTCTTCGGCGAGCTCAAGGACCTCGAACCCGGCACCCCCGAACACGGCCGGGTCCGCACCGCGCTGATCGAGGCGAACCTCCCGCTCGTGCGGTACGCCGCCGCCCGCTTCCGGTCACGCAACGAGCCCATGGAGGACGTCGTCCAGGTCGGCACCATCGGCCTGATCAACGCCATCGACCGCTTCGACCCCGACCGGGGCGTGCAGTTCCCCACCTTCGCGATGCCCACCGTCGTCGGCGAGATCAAGCGGTACTTCCGCGACAACGTCCGCACGGTCCACGTACCGCGCCGGCTGCACGAGCTGTGGGTGCAGGTGAACAGCGCCACCGAGGACCTCACGACGGCGTTCGGGCGCACACCCACGACCGGCGAGATCGCCGAACGGCTGCGCATCACCGAGGACGAGGTGCTGGCCTGCATCGAGGCCGGGCGCTCGTACCACGCGACCTCCCTGGAAGCCGCCCAGGAGGGCGACGGACTGCCGGGCCTGCTCGACCGGCTCGGCTACGAGGACCCCGCACTGGACGGCGTGGAGCACCGGGACCTCGTACGGCACCTTCTCGTCCAACTCCCCGAACGGGAGCAGCGCATCCTTCTGCTGCGCTACTACAGCAATCTGACGCAGTCGCAGATCAGTGCGGAGCTCGGTGTCTCGCAGATGCATGTGTCGAGGCTGCTCGCCCGCAGTTTCGCTCGGCTGCGGTCCGCAAACAGGATCGAGGCGTAACCCGCAGGAGCGAATCACCCTCAAGACCCTTTCCTGACATTTCCACGTCCAAAAACCGTCAGACCCCCCTTTTCCAGGGCCTATTCCCCCGCTCTCTGTCGACATGTCACTACAGCGTGTTGCCGACATGTGACATTCTTCCGGTGACGCGTTTGCCGCAGCCTCGCCTCCGGTATTCAGGTGGAGGCTGCTTCCCTTCGACGGGAGCGTCCGCCGCGACCGTCCGCGACCCAAAGGGGGTGGCATGTCCGCAGAACAGGGCAGCTCGAAGGTGCTCACGCTCGAAAAGAGCGAATCCGCGCCCGACGTGCTTCACAGTGTCGTTGTCGAGGTACCGGCCGTCCCAGCCGCGCCAGCCCCGGCCTTCCCCCCGACCTCGGAAGCGATCGACACCCGCACCCTGTCCCGCTCCCTGTTCCTGCGGCTCGCCGCACTCGACGAGAACAGCCCCGAGCACGCCTATGTTCGAGACACCCTCATCGAGCTCAACCTCCCGCTGGTGCGTTACGCGGCCGCCCGTTTCCGGTCGCGCAACGAACCGATGGAGGACATCGTCCAGGTCGGCACCATCGGCCTGATCAAGGCGATCGACCGCTTCGACTGCGAACGAGGCGTGGAGTTCCCGACGTTCGCGATGCCGACCGTCGTGGGTGAGATCAAGCGGTTCTTCCGGGACACGTCGTGGTCGGTGCGGGTGCCGCGCAGACTCCAGGAGCTGCGGCTCGCGCTGACCAGGGCCAGCGACGAGCTCTCCCAGAAGCTGGACCGCTCGCCGACCGTCGCCGAACTCGCCACCGTGCTCGGCGTGTCCGAGGAGGATGTGGTCGACGGCCTGGCGGTGGGCAACGCCTACACGGCGTCGTCCCTCGACTCGCCGGCCCCCGAGGACGACGGCGGCGAGGGCTCTCTCGCGGACCGCCTCGGCTACGAGGACACGGCGCTGGAGGGCGTCGAGTACCGCGAGTCCCTGAAGCCGCTGCTCGCCAAACTCCCGCCTCGCGAGCGGCAGATCATCATGCTCCGCTTCTTCGCCAACATGACGCAGTCGCAGATCGGCGAGGAGGTCGGCATCTCGCAGATGCACGTCTCCCGGCTGCTCACGCGGACGCTGTCCCAGTTGCGGGAAGGCCTCATCTCCGACTGACCGGCCACCCGGGACCTCGCAACCGCCCGGGGACCCCACAACCGCCCCGGACTTCAAAGCTGCCCGAGGCTTCAAAATTGACGGGTCGTCAGCCACACTGGCGCGATGCGTCGACGGGTGGGACAGCAGTCGATACGTGGTCGCCGAGGTGCCCTGGGGGGTGCCTCGGCGGCCGCGGTCTGTCTGGGGGCGGCACTTGCCGCCTGCGCAGGCGGC
>NZ_LIPP01000172.1 GCF_001418335.1 Streptomyces aurantiacus
CCGGCCTCGCCGCCCAGCAGCAGTCGGGCCGGGCACCCGCCGTGACGGCCGACATCGCGGTCGACGACCCGATCGCGGACGTGGTCGCCAAGCTCGCGTACGACGAACAGCAGACGCTCGCCGACACCGCCGCCGCCCTGGACACGGTGCAGCTGGGCGCCGCGGTGGGGGCGCTCGCGGCGGCCCGCCGCATCGACGTGTACGGCGTCGGGGCGTCCGGCCTCGTCGCCCAGGACCTCGTACAGAAGTTGCTGCGCATCGGGCTGATAGCCCACGCTCACAACGATCCCCACCTCGCCGTGACCAACGCCGTGCAGCTGCGGACCAAGGACGTGGCGATCGCGATCACGCACTCCGGGGCGACCGGGGACGTCATCGAGCCGTTGCGGGTCGCGTTCGAGCACGGGGCCACGACGATCGCGATCACGGGCCGGCCGGGCGGCCCCGTCACGCAGTACGCGGATCACATCCTCACGACGTCCACGGCCCGGGAGAGCGAGTTGCGGCCTGCGGCGATGTCCTCGCGGACGAGTCAGCTGCTGGTCGTGGACTGCCTGTTCGTGGGGGTCGCGCAGCGGACGTACGAGACGGCGGCGCCGGCGCTGTCGGCGTCGTACGAGGCATTGGCGCACCGGCACCGCAGCACACCCCGGTAGACGAAGTAGCACGCCCAGTACCAGACCGCCCAGCACGAGAAAGAGCCACCGCACATGCCTTCCAGCGCCGACGCCACCGACGCCTCCAACGCACCCACCGAACCCACCGAACCCACCGAACCCTCCACGTACCGTGATCTGCGGGACGAGTTGGAGAGTCTGACCACCGAGGCGTTCCGTCCGGAGCACTCCGACATCGACCGGCTGTCCACGCTGGACATCGCGAAGACCATGAACGGCGAGGACGCCACCGTGCCGGCCGCCGTCGCCGCGCAGCTGCCGGCCATCGCGGCCGCGATCGACGCCATCGCGGAGCGGATGGGACGGGGCGGCCGGCTCGTCTACGCCGGCGCGGGCACCGCCGGGCGGCTCGGCGTGCTGGACGCGTCGGAGTGCCCGCCGACGTTCAACACGGACCCGGCCGAGGTCGTCGGGCTGATCGCGGGTGGTCCCGGCGCGATGACGACGTCGGTCGAGGGGGCGGAGGACTCCGCGGAACTGGCCGTCGAGGACCTGTCCGCGCTGCACCTCACGGCGGACGACGCGGTCGTCGGCGTCTCCGCGTCGGGCCGCACCCCGTACGCGATCGGAGCGGTCGAGCACGCCCGTGCGCTCGGCGCTCTCACGGTCGGCCTGTCCTGCAACGCGGACAGCGCGCTGGCGGCCGCGGCGGAGCACGGCATCGAGGTCGTGGTGGGCCCCGAGCTGCTCACGGGTTCCACCCGCCTCAAGGCGGGCACCGCACAGAAGCTCGTCCTCAACATGCTGTCGACGATCACGATGATCCGCCTGGGCAAGACGTACGGGAACCTGATGGTCGACGTACGGGCGTCGAACGAGAAGCTGCGGGCCCGCTCGCGCCGTATCGTCTCGCTCGCCACCGGCGCCTCCGACGAAGAGATCGAGGCGGCACTGGCCGCGACGGACGGCGAGGTGAAGAACGCGATCCTCACGATCCTCGGCGACGTGGACGGCCCCACAGCCGCCCACCTCCTGACCCAGTCCGCCGGCCACCTACGCGCGGCGCTGGCAACAACACCCCACACGCCGTAACCGGTCGCCCTGTCTGGGGGCGCGGGGAACGGCGCAGGTCTTTTGCCTTTTAGGGCCGCGGGGAACGGCGCAGTCTTTCGTCTCCAGGGGCGCGGGGAACGGCGCAATCTTTTAGGGGCGCGGGGAACTGCGCGACCAGCCCCCACCCGCCCGCAGCCGACGAACCACCCAGCCGGAGGCGAAGGCGGCGGCGGCCCTCCGCAAACTGTCAGTGGGACATGCAAGGCTGGAACACCCAAGGGAAGGGACGCCAAGACCGTGAACCACGCACAACTGACCGCTCTGGGCAGAGCCCTCCGCGTGCTCGGCGAACACGGAGACGCGCTGTCCACCGAGATCCCGGACAGCAAGCTGCACGAGGTGAAGGCCGACCTGAAGCGGGCCCTCGACCTCCTGGAGGAGACCGTCACCACGGCGGCGCCCACCACCCGCTGCCCGGAGCACCCCACAGGACCGGTCGACAAGGACGCCCCCGACCTGTGCCTGCTCTGCGAGACCCGCCGCCGCGTGGCCCGCCGCTCGAAGGTCAACGACTCCTTCCCGCAGGGCCGCCCGACCGCTCCGGGCGAGAGCGCCGACCGCGGCATGACCCGTTACGGCGTCAGGGGTGACCGGCCCCAGCCCCAGCAGCGCTGGCTCCCCGAGATGTGGACCGGCCAGGTCTGGCAGCTCTGCGGCACGCCGCGCCGCGACAAGCAGGAGGCCGAGCTGTATCTCACCGCCCAGCGCCGGGGCCCGCGCCCGAGCATGGCCTACCGCCTGGTCCACGAGTTCACCGACTACGAGGTGGTACGGATCTGGGGCACCCCGGTGAAGATCGACATCGAGCCGATGGGGAACCTCTAGGTCCGGACAAGGGCCTAGCCGACCCCCTGGGCCCCGCGCAGAGGGCTCAGCCCCACCACGGCCAGCCGGAACAGCCGGTCCGCTTCGGTGGCAGGGTCGCGGTGGTGCTCCGTGGCCAGGACGACGCCGACGGCGAGCCTGATCAGGTCGGCGACCGTGACGCCCGCCGTCACCGCGTCGTCCCGCACGGCGCGGTCGAGCAGCGGGCCGCCCGCCTGTTCCAGCGACGCCGAGCAGGAGTTCTCGTACATCGGGTCGAGCTCGTACCCGTCGTAGGTCAGCGCGGCGGCCAGCCCCCGGGCGGAGACGCAGTAGGCGACGACGTCGCTCAGCCACTCCAGCAACGCGTCCCTGCTGTCGCCCTCGCCGGTCAGCTCACGGGCGCGCAGGCTCAGCGCCTCGATCCGCTTCCGCGACACCGCCTCCAGCAGCGCGCGCCGCGTGGGGAAGTGCCGGCGAACGGTAGCTGACCCGACCCCCGCGGTGCGGGCGATCTGTTCCAGAGACGCGTCGGCCCCCTGCGCGGCGACCGCTTCCTCAGCGACCGTAAGAATGCGCGCGTAGTTGCGCCGCGCGTCTGCGCGCTGATGGTCGGGCATCGGCTTCACCTCACGTCTTTGCCAAATGGCGGGCCCCGCCATATGTTAGCCGAGAGGAAACGGCGGGCCCCGCCGTTTTGCCGTAAGCACCTCAGAGGAGCACCCGCATGCCCACAGACTCCGCCTCCGCCCCCGAGCCTGCCTCCGACTCAGCCGCCCCCGTCCTGGTCACCGGCGCCACCGGCAAACAGGGCGGCGCCACCGCTCGGGCCCTGCTCGCGGCGGGCGTTCCCGTTCGAGCCCTGGTGCGCGACCCGGCCACCGACCGGGCCAGGGCCGTCGAGGCGCTCGGCGCGCAGCTGGTCACCGGCGATCTCCACGACCGCGACTCCGTGGCGCGGGCCTCGGAAGGCGCCCGCGCGGTCTTCTCCGTGCAGATGCCCGCATTCACCGGGGCCGGCTTCGACTACCCGGGGGAGATCACTCAGGCCGTCAACCTCATCGAGGGCGCCAAGGCCGCCGGGGTGCCGCAGTTCGTGCACACCTCCGTCAGCGGCGCCGGGCAGCACACCGAGGCCCCCGGCTGGGCCGAGGGCCGCTGGGCGTCGATGGAGCCGCCGCTGGGGACGAAGAGCGCGATCCAGGACCGGGTCCGCGAGGCCGGCTTCCCTCACTGGACCATCATCAAGCCGGGCTTCTTCATGGAGAACTTCCTGCCGTCCATGGCGTTCCTGTTCCCGCGCGGCATCGAGGGCGGCATCGTGAGCGTCCTCAAGCCCACGACCTACCTGTCCCTCGCCGCGGTCGACGACATCGGCACGGCGGCGGCAGCGGCCATCGCCGCGCCGGAGCGGTTCGACCGCGTCGAGCTGGAACTGGCGAGTGAACACCTGCCGATGACCCGGATCGCCGAGATCCTCTCGCGGACTCTGGGCAGGCACCTGCCCGCGCCGGACATGACGGAGGAGGAGGCCCTCGCCGCGGGCATGCCGGCGATGGGCACCACGCACGAGTGGATGAACGCGAACGGCCAGCCCGGCCGCCCCGAGTACGCCAGGGACTTCGGCCTCCCCCTGACCTCGTTCGAGGAGTGGACCAAGAAATACCTGCGCCCCACCGCCTCCTTCTAACCCGTCCGGCGTCTGAGGACGAGGCCGTTCAGGCCGACAGCGGGGGTCCGGGGGCGGCAGCCCCCAGGAGCAGACCGGGCTCAGCGGCTGAGCGGGCTCAGGATCAGGTGGACTCAGCTCAGCGAGCGCAGCGCCCCCGCGTCGAACGCGGCCAGCTCGCCGAAGCGCCCGTCGAGCACCTTCGCGGCCCACCGCGGGTCCTGGAGCAGCGCACGGCCGACCGCGATCAGGTCGAACTCCTCGTTCTCCAGGCGGTCGAGCAGGTCGTCGATGCCCTTGACCGGGGCGCCCTCACCCCGGAACCCCTTCAGGAAGTCGCCGTCGAGGCCGACCGAGCCGACGGTGATGGTGGGCTTTCCGGTGAGCTTCTTCGTCCAGCCCGCCAGGTTCAGGTCGGAGCCGTCGAACTCCGGCAGCCAGTAACGGCGCGTCGACGCGTGGAAGGCGTCCACCCCGGCCGCGGCGAGCGGCGCCAGCAGGGCCTCAAGCCCGGCCGGGGTCTCCGTCAGGCGCGCCTTGTAGTTGTCCGGCTTCCACTGCGAGTACCGGAAGATGACGGGGAAGGCCGGCGAGACGGCCGCCCGCACCGCGGCCACGACCTCCGCGGCGAACTTCGTACGGGCGACGAGGTCACCCCCGTACGCGTCCGTGCGGCGGTTCGTGCCCGCCCACAGGAACTGGTCGATCAGGTAGCCGTGCGCGCCGTGCACCTCGACCCCGTCGAAACCGATGCGCTCGGCGGCGGCAGCGGCCTCCGCGAAGGCCCGGACGACATCGTCCAGGTCGGCCCGGGTCATCTCCTTGCCCTGGCCGGCGGTGCCGTCGAGGCGCAGGCCTGACGGGCCGACCGCGGGCGCCTCCGGGAACGGCGGCTCCCCGGCGGACCGCACCATGCCGATGTGCCACAGCTGCGGCACGATCGTCCCGCCCGCCGCGTGCACGGCCTCGGCGACCTTCGCCCAGCCCGCCAGCTGCTCCTCCCCGTGGAAGCGCGGGACCCGGTCGCTCCCTCCGGCCGACTCGTGGCCCACGTACGTGCCCTCGGTGACGATCAGGCCGACACCGGCGGCGGCACGGCGCGCGTAGTACGACGCCACGTCCTCCCCCGGAATCCCGCCCGGCGAGAACTGCCGGGTCATCGGCGCCATCGCGATCCGGTTCGGCACGGTCAGCCCGTTGAGGGAGACGGGCCGGGAAAGAATCTCGGCCGCGCGGGAGGCGGAGGTGGCGACAGTCACGTGGGGGCTCCTCGTGGGGGACGGAGAACATACGCCGCATGCGCATCCCAGTGGGTATGTGCATGCGCATGGAAATGCTTCTCGGGTGAACCATCCCGGCGGCCGGGCCATTCCACCGCCCCGCCGCGCGCCACTGTGACCCCGGACACGCCAGAGGGCGGCACCCCTGGATGGGGTACCGCCCTCTGGTTCGTGTGCTGTGTTCGCGTGCTGCGGCGAACCAGGAACTACCGAGCCGGGGCTCAGAAGTCCATGTCACCGCCCGGCATGCCGCCGCCGGCGCCGGCCGCGGCCGAAGCCTTCTCCGGCTTGTCGGCGATGACGGCCTCGGTGGTGAGGAACAGCGCGGCGATGGAGGCGGCGTTCTGCAGAGCGGAACGCGTCACCTTCGCCGGGTCGATGATGCCTTCGGCGATCATGTCCACGTACTCACCGGTCGCGGCGTTCAGACCGTGACCGACGGGCAGGTTGCGGACCTTCTCGACGATGACGCCACCCTCCAGACCACCGTTGACGGCGATCTGCTTGAGCGGGGCCTCCAGGGCGAGCTTCACGGCGTTGGCGCCGGTCGCCTCGTCACCCGTCAGTTCGAGCTTCTCGAAGACCGAGGAAGCCTGGAGCAGAGCCACGCCACCACCGGCGACGATGCCCTCCTCGACGGCCGCCTTCGCGTTGCGAACGGCGTCCTCGATGCGGTGCTTGCGCTCCTTGAGCTCGACCTCGGTGGCGGCACCGGCCTTGATGACGGCCACGCCGCCGGCCAGCTTCGCCAGGCGCTCCTGGAGCTTCTCGCGGTCGTAGTCCGAGTCGGAGTTCTCGATCTCGGCACGGATCTGGTTGACGCGACCGGCAACCTGGTCCGCCGAGCCCGAGCCGTCGACGATCGTCGTCTCGTCCTTGGTGATGACGACCTTGCGGGCACGGCCCAGCAGGTCGAGACCCGCGTTCTCCAGCTTGAGGCCGACCTCCTCGGAGATGACCTCGCCGCCCGTGAGGATGGCGATGTCGCCGAGCATGGCCTTGCGGCGGTCACCGAAGCCCGGAGCCTTGACGGCGACGGACTTGAAGGTGCCACGGATCTTGTTGACGACCAGCGTCGACAGAGCCTCGCCCTCGACGTCCTCGGCGATGATCAGCAGCGGCTTGCCGCCCTGCATGACCTTCTCCAGGAGCGGGAGCAGGTCCTTGACGTTGGCGATCTTCGAGTTGGCGATCAGGATGTACGGGTCGTCGAGGACGGCCTCCATACGCTCCATGTCGGTGGCGAAGTACGCCGAGATGTAGCCCTTGTCGAAGCGCATACCCTCGGTGAGCTCAAGCTCCAGACCGAAGGTCTGGGACTCCTCGACGGTGATGACGCCTTCCTTGCCGACCTTGTCCATCGCCTCGGCGATGAGCTCGCCGATCTGGGTGTCGGCGGCGGAGATGGAGGCCGTGGAAGCGATCTGCTCCTTGGTCTCGACATCCTTGGCCTGCTCAAGGAGGGCACCGGAGACGGCCTCGACGGCCTTCTCGATACCGCGCTTGAGAGCCATCGGGTTGGCACCTGCGGCCACGTTGCGCAGGCCCTCGCGGACCAGCGCCTGGGCGAGCACGGTCGCCGTGGTCGTTCCGTCGCCTGCGACGTCGTCCGTCTTCTTGGCGACTTCCTTGACCAGCTCGGCGCCGATCTTCTCGTACGGGTCTTCGAGCTCGATCTCCTTGGCGATGGAAACACCATCGTTGGTGATCGTGGGGGCGCCCCACTTCTTCTCTAGGACGACGTTGCGACCCTTGGGACCGAGGGTGACCTTTACGGCGTCGGCGAGCTGGTTCATCCCGCGCTCGAGACCGCGCCGTGCCTCCTCGTCGAACGCGATGATCTTGGCCATGTGAAGTGGTCCTCCCGGACTGGGGTGGAATCTCCAGGACCGCGACTGCGCCCGCGACGGACGGCCTGCCGACCTCGTGGTTCCTTGCCCCACCCGGCCTGCGGGCCTCACTGACCCGGTCCTCGTTGTCACTCTCACCTGCAGAGTGCTAACGCCAATGATTAGCACTCGACCCATGCGAGTGCAAGCGCCTCTCGATGATCCGCAGGTGGGAGCGGGTGAGGGCAGTGGACGGTCGGTGACCCCGGACGAGCCGAAGGGCCCGCACCCATGGGGTACGAGCCCTTCGAAAGAAGAACGTCGCTGCAGTAAGTCGGCGCGTGCTTCAGCCGGTCGCCAGCCGGACCATGTCCGCCTGCGGCCCCTTCTGGCCTTGCGAGATCTCAAAATCGACCCGCTGACCCTCTTCCAGGGTGCGGTAGCCGTCCATCTGAATCGCGCTGTAGTGGACGAAAACATCCGCACCACCGTCGACCGCGATGAAGCCGTACCCCTTCTCCGCGTTGAACCATTTGACGGTGCCCTGAGCCATGCCAAACTCCCCTATTACTGGCCCTTGCACAGACCCGCACTTCGCGGATCCGGGTCAGACCTCACCCCCCAACGGTTGGGGGTGTGCGCCGGAACGCGTCGACCGCGGCTGAATGTATCCGTCCAACTGCCGTCTGCAACAGGTCAATCCGACGAGAATTCCGGGCACGACCGATCGGGAATATGTGAAGAATTCCTGAAGATTCAGGGCAAGTCGGGCCCTATAAATGCCATAAACGGCTCAAAAAGGCCGGGCACTTTGGCTACTTCTTGTCGGACCTCGGGCGCGAACTCATATGCGTCACGCGGGCGAAGCCGAGCAGCTTCCCCAACTGTACCGCGCTCAACCATAAGAATTGCCCCCTCCGCTTCTCTCACGGAGGGGGCAATTCGATGAACTCTGCGTGTTCGCCAATACCCAGGGTAATGACCAGCCGTCGCAGCGGGCGCCGACAGGGCGCTCAGCCTCCGGCGACCGCCGGGATGATCGAGACGCCGGCGCCGTCCGGCGTCGCCGTCTCAAGGCCCTGCTCGAAACGGACGTCGTCGTCGTTCACGTACACGTTGACGAACCGTCGCAGCTTCCCCTGGTCGTCCAGGACGCGGGCCGCGATACCGGTGTGGTTCTTCTCCAGGTCGGTGATGACCTCGGCGAGGGTCGCGCCCTCGGCGGCCACTTCGGCCTTGCCGCCCGTGTAGGTACGCAGAATGGTGGGGATGCGGACGTTGACGCTCATGGGACCTCCGTCGGGTATGGGTATGGCTGACTGTCCGGCCGGCCAGCCGGACAACGGCGACTACTGGCCGAGCCCCGCCTCGCGGAACGAGTCGAGGCTGGGACGGATGGTCGCGGTGAGCCCCGTGTCGGAAGCCACCGCGTCCAGGGTCTTCAGACCGTCACCGGTGTTGAGGACGACCGTCGTCAGGTGGGGGTCGAGCAGCCCGTTCTCGATCAGCTTCTTCGCCACCCCCACCGTCACGCCACCGGCGGTCTCCGCGAAGATCCCCTCGGTCCGCGCCAGCAGCTTGATCGCGTCGACCACCTGCTCGTCGTTCACGTCCTCCACGGCCCCGCCCGTCCGCCGGGCGATGTCGAGTACGTAGGGGCCGTCCGCCGGGTTCCCGATGGCGAGCGACTTGGCGATCGTGTTCGGCTTCTGCGGCCGTACGACGTCGTGCCCGGCCTTGTAGGCGACGGACACCGGCGAGCAGCCCTCGGCCTGGGCGCCGAAGATCTTGTACGGCCTGTCCTCGACGAGGCCGAGCGCGATCAGTTCCTTCAGGCCCTTGTCGATCTTCGTGAGCTGGGAGCCGGAGGCGATCGGCACGACCAGCTGGTCCGGCAGCTGCCAGCCGAGCTGCTCGCAGATCTCGTACGCGAGGGTCTTGGAGCCCTCCGCGTAGTACGGCCGCAGGTTGACGTTGACGAAGCCCCAGCCCTCGCCGGCCGGGTCGCCGATCAGCTCGGAGCAGAAGCGGTTCACGTCGTCGTAGTTGCCCTCGATGCCGACGAGCTCGCCGCCGTACACCGCGGCCATGACGACCTTGCCCTGCTCCAGGTCGTGCGGGATGAACACACAGGAACGCAGACCGGCCCGGGCGGCGGCGGCGCCCACCGCGCCCGCGAGGTTGCCGGTGGAGGAGCAGGAGAGCGTGGTGAAGCCGAAGGCACGCGCGGCCTCCAGGGCCTGGGCGACGACGCGGTCCTTGAAGGAGTGCGTCGGGTTGCCGGAGTCGTCCTTGACGAAGAGCTTGCCGGCGTCGACGCCCAGCTCGCGCGCCAGGTTGTCGGCCTTGACGAGCTTGGTCCAGCCGGGGTTGATGTTCGGCTTGCCCGCCACGTCCGCGGGGACGGGCAGCAGCGGCGCGTAACGCCAGATGTTCGCGGGGCCCGACTCGATCCGCTTGCGGAGCTCCTCGGTGTCGTAGCCCGAGAAGTCGTAGGCGATCTCCAGCGGGCCGAAGCACTCCTCGCAGGCGAAGACCGGACCGAGCGGGACGCGGTGGCCGCACTCGCGGCAGGAGAGCGCGGCGGCCGGACCGAGGTCGACGGAGTCCGCGGCGGGATTCGCGGTGGGGGTGGAGTTCGTGGTGCTTGCAACTGTCTGCGCAGCCATGGAGGCGAGGCCCTTTCCTCATCTTCCTCACGACGCACTTCGCCATGAGACGGATTTGGCACCTTCCCGAGCCGGGAGCCTCGCCACACTGATCAACGACGATCAGGACGAGACCGGCTGGAGGGTTGCCGGGGCTTCAACGGGCCGTATCCCTCTGCCCCTCTGGATGAGCGGTATTCAGTTGTGGTCGGGACGGTGACTCTGGTCGTGATTTTAGTTGTACACGCAACGACCCCCGACATGCGATGGTCATCAGCGTTGTTCAAGACTGTAACCGAAGGCCTGGATGGTGGAGAGAGCCGTCCGAACCGCGAGATGCCGGCGATACACCACCGCTGCCGCGGCGACGGGCACAAGCATCCCGATGAACGCAAGGGAGAGCCGCACGTGCTGGAAGACGTCGAGCGCTGGCTGAGCACGCGCTCCTGGTCCGTGGAGGACCGCCCGCTCAAGAAGATCGTCGCCGCGAAGCGGTCCACCGGCTCCACGGTGAGCGTCGTACTGCCCGCGCTCAACGAGGAGGCGACGGTCGGCGAGATAGTCGCCGTGATCCGCCGTGAGCTGATGACCGCGAAGGTGCCGCTCGTCGACGAGATCGTGGTGATCGACTCGGGTTCGACGGACCGCACCTCCGAGGTCGCCGCCGCCGCGGGCGCCCGTGTCGTGCACCGGGACGAGATCCTGCCCCGCGTCCCGGCCGTCCCCGGCAAGGGCGAGGTGCTCTGGCGCTCGCTGCTGGTCACCCGCGGGGACATCGTGGCCTTCGTCGACGCCGACCTGAAGGAGTTCTCGGCGGACTTCGTCTCCGGGATCGTCGGCCCGCTGCTCACCGAACCGGGCGTGGACCTCGTCAAGGCGATGTACGACCGCCCGCTCGCCGGGTCCGACGGGTCCGCCGCCGGGTCCGCCGCCGGAGGCTCCGCGGGTCAGGGTGGCCGGGTCACGGAGCTGATGGCACGCCCGCTGCTCAACATGCACTGGCCGCGGCTGGCCGGCTTCGTCCAGCCGCTGGGCGGGGAGTACGCGGCCCGCCGCTCCCTCCTCGAACGGCTCCCGTTCCCCGTCGGCTACGGCGTGGAGCTGGGCATGCTGGTGGACGCCCTGCACCTGGTCGGCCTCGACGCCCTCGCGCAGGTCGACGTCGGCGTGCGCAAGCACCGCCACCAGGACAGCCAGGCGCTCGGCCGCATGTCCGCGGCGATCTACCGCACGGCCCAGTTGCGGCTGGCCCGCGGCCACATGATCCGGCCGTCGCTGACCCAGTTCGTGCGCGGGGAGGCAGGCTTCGAGCCGCGTACGCACTCGGTGGACACGGAGGAGCGGCCGCCGATGGTGGAGATCGAGGAGTACGTGGAACGCAAGGCGGCGTAGCCGCTCCGCGGGGCCGCGCGTTTGAGGTGCCTGGCGGGAAGCGCCGTTGTTGTCTGCGGGTCGTGGGGGCTGGTCGCGCAGTTCCCCGCGCCCCTGAAGGGCGCCCTTCAGGGGCGCGGGG
>NZ_LIPP01000173.1 GCF_001418335.1 Streptomyces aurantiacus
GCGGGTGCGTTGTGGCTGGTCGCGCAGTTCCCCGCGCCCCTAAAAGACACAAGATCGCGCCGCTCCCTGCGCCCCTGAAGACGAAAGATTGCGCCGTTCCCCGCGCCCCTGAAAGACGAAGGATTGCGCCGTTCCCCGTGCCCCTGACGGCGGAAGATTGCGCCGTTTCTCTGGCGGTCACGGTTTTGTTACAGGCGGGGGTGGATAGAACCCGTTCGGATGGCAGGCCGTAGCAGCGAGTAGAACGCTCGGACGACCGGGCGGGATTTCACTGCTATTCCTCACGGGGGCCTGTCCATGTTCCGTACTCGTGCTGCGGCACTCTCCTCCTTCGCGGCCGTCGGTGTGCTGCTCCTCTCTGCCTGCGGCGGCGGTGACGGCGACGGTGACGACAAGGCGGCTGCCAACGCCTCTTCCGCACCGCCGGCGGCGAGTGCCAATCTCGAATTCACGCCAGGCACCGCACAGGAGAACAAGGCTCGCCCCAACACGGGCGACTTCGCCGCCAACGCCATGCCGTCGGTCACCGAGTCGAAGCCCGTCGTCCGCAAGTGGATCCAACTCAGCGCGGACAAGGCCGGTGAGCTCGACCCGGTGGTCATCAACGGGGCCGGCTTCACGCTCTACCGGTTCGACAAGGACACCGCCGATCCGTCGAAGTCCAACTGCGTCGACGACTGTGCGACGACATGGCCGCCCTACTTGGTGGCCAACAAGGGCCGTGTCTTCCTTGACGGAGTCGACAAGTCGGCGATCGGGTTCATTCCCCGTGACGGCGGTCTTCAGGTGACTCTCGGCGGATGGCCGGTCTACCTGTTCAGCAAGGACCTCAAGCCCGGTGACACCAATGGCCAGGGCGTGGGCGGCACATGGTTCGGCGTGGCGCCCGACGGCCAGAAGGCCGGTGCCGGTGCGGCGCCCGAGGGTGACGGTGACGGTGGCAACGGAGACGGGGCGTCGGCCGACAGTGCCACGTTCTTCGACGGGTCGCGTTTCGCCGAGCCGGCGGAAGGCATCACCGGGCCGGGGTGCAAGCCGGTCCGCTTCACCGGCTCCCTGAAGGTCACCGGTGCCGTCAAGATCTGGGACGGCGCCGACTGCACCGGCAAGTCGCTGGTTGTCGACGGTGACGTCAACGACCTCGCCAAGCTTGGATTCCCCGAGGTCAAGTCGATCCGTTTCTCCGACTGACGTCAATCACCGCGCGAGCGTGAACGCGAGGGGGCCGGGAGCTCGGCAGTAGGCTCCCGGCCCCCTGCCCTCGGTCCCTTTCGCGCAGACCCGAAACTCGGCGTCAGTCGTGTGTCATTCACCGCCGCCGGCTGGCAGGCAGGACGGCATTGTGCGCTCAAAAGGTTTTTCCCTGAAATTCCCGATGTCCCTGATATCCCCGATATCGCCGATGGCATCAGTCGGTCTCGCGTTTGTCGTCCTCCTCACTCTGAGCGGCTGCGGACAGGGAGGCGGCGGCCTGGACATCGGACGGGCGCTGCCGTCGTTCTCCAACCCGACCGTCCCCGGTTTGTGGACGCCGGAGCGTATGGCGGACGCCCTGGTCGCCGACGTCCCCGTGACGGACGACCTCGGCGAGAACACCGGTGTCACCGATCCCGAGCCGGCTCCCGTCCCGGCCGAGGCCGAGCAGACGCCGTACCGCGTCAGTGCCCCGGTCCTGGGCAAGCTGTACTTCGACACGCCCGCGGGAGCGAGTGTCTGTTCCGCCACCGCCGTGCAGGACACCGGGCATCCGGGCCGGTCCGATCTGGTCTGGACGGCCGGTCACTGCGTGCACGCCGGAAAGGGCGGCGACTGGTACCGGAACGTCGTCTTCGTCCCGTCGTACAACAACGAAGGACAGCCACCGGCGGCCGAGTCCACGAACTCCGGCACAAGCCGGATCGCGCCCCTCGGCGTGTGGTGGGCGGACCGGGCCGCGGTGGCGCCCGAGTGGATCGCGCAGGGCGGTCCCACGGGGGGAGCCGGTGCGACCCATGATTTCGCGGTGCTCCATATGCGGGCGCAGACCGGCGCCACCGCCTCGCTCGAAGAGACGATCGGCCAGGCGGCGCCCGTCTGGTTCGACGCCCCGGTCGCCACGCGACTGCCCGCCGTCAAGGCGTGGGGCTATCCGGCGGCTGCGCCGTTCGACGGCGAGCGGCTGTTCTCCTGCCAGGACAGGCCAGGCAGGCTGTCCCTGCGCAAAGACCGGCCCGAGCTCTACCGGATCGGCTGCACGATGACTGGTGGATCCTCGGGCGGAGGCTGGTTCGCGAAGAACCCCGCGGGCAGGCTGGCGCTGGTCAGCAACACGTCCATCGGCCCGGCCGGAAACACCTGGCTGGCCGGACCTCGCCTGGGCGCGGGTGCGCGTGCCGCCTACGACGAGGCGAGTCCGGGGGCGACGCCGCCCGACGCGCCCTGACACCCAGGGGCCGGCGAGGCGTTCACTGCCGCTACGGCTACGGCTACGGCTGCCGCGGTAGCTACCGCTGTCGCTGTCGCTGTCGCTGTCGCTGTTTCGCCCACAGGTACTTCTGGGTCAGGAGGGTGAGGGTGCCCGCCACGGTGATGCCCAGGAGGTTCAGCAGGAGCTGGTTGGTCGAGCCGATCGTCTGGGAGGTGTCTCCGTAGCTGAGCGCCACCGCCGCGTTGGAGGCCGCCGGGACCGTGGTGACGGAGATGGCCACGCCCACCAGGAGGCCCGACTTGGCCGAGGTCAGGGAGAGGGTGCCGGCGATGCCCGCGAGGACCGCCACGACGAACGAGAACGCGTCCGGCGCGTAGACGAACGCCGTGTTGGGCCGGTCGCCCCCCAGCCGGGCCTCGGTGAACAGGCCCAGGGCGTCCATCAGGAGGCTGAAGAGCACGGTCACGGCCATCGCCACGGCGAAGCCCACCAGCAGGGCGACGAGCGAGCGCAGGGCCAGGCGCGGCCGGAGCCGGACCAGGGCTGTGCTCAGGCCCGCCAGCGGGCCGAACTCCGGGCCCACCGCCATCGCGCCCACGACCAGGATCGCGTTGTCGAGGACCACACCGCAGGCCGCGATCATCGTGGCGAGCGTGATGAAGGCGAGGTAGGTGACCGAGAGCGTCGACTCCTCGTGCGTCGCGTCCGCCAGCTGCTCCCACAGGACAGCGTCCACGCCCTCGCCGGGTGCGTCGTACTCCGCCTTTTCGGCGCGCTTCGACAGCGACAGGTCGATGTTCTCGACGGCGATCGACCCGCTCTTGTCGATCTCCAGGTCGCACAGCCCGCTGATCAGCTCGTCGCCCGCCTCGCGCGCCACGTCGACCAGCACGATGTCGCCGACGGGGTTGCGGGCGGCCCCGGGCAGAACCGCCAGATGGGCGGTGCCGACCGTCCCCTCGATCAGGCGGACCACGGCGTCGGTCCGGTCGGACGGGGTGATCAGTCGCAGGTGCAGCATGGAGGCAGGGTAGCCGCGTCCGACCAGCCGATCGGCCGTGGGTCAGAGCTTGCGCAGGCTGAGCTTCTGCACCTTGTGGTCGGCGCCCTTGCGCACGACGAGGGTGGCGCGGCCGCGGGTCGGGGCCACGTTCTCCAGGAGGTTGACCTTGTTGACGGTCCGCCAGGTCGTACGGGCGTAGTCGAGTGCCTCGTCCTCGGAGACCTGGGTGTACTTGCGGAAGTACGAGGACGGGTTCTGGAAGGCCGTCTCGCGCAGCCGGCGGAAACGGTTGAGGTACCAGCGCTCCACGTCCTCGGCGCGGGCGTCCACGTACACGCTGAAGTCGAAGTAGTCGGCGAGACCGACCCGGGTGCGGCCGTCCTTGCCGGGCAGGGCGGGCTGCAGGACGTTCAGGCCCTCGACGATCAGGATGTCCGGGCGGCGGACGGTGAGCCGCTCGCCGGGGACGATGTCGTAGATGAGGTGGGAGTAGACCGGGGCGGTCACCTCGTCCTTGCCCGCCTTGATGTCGGCGACGAACCGGGTCAGCGCCCGGCGGTCGTACGACTCGGGGAAGCCCTTGCGGGCCATCAGCCCGCGCGCTTCGAGCTCCTTGGTGGGCAGCAGAAAACCGTCCGTGGTGACCCGCTCGACGCGCGGATGCTCGGGCCAGCGGGACAGCAGGGCCTGCAGCAGGCGGGCGACGGTGGACTTGCCGACGGCGACCGAGCCCGCCACGCCTATCACGAACGGCGTACCGGACTGTGAGCCCTTCTCGCCCAGGAAGGTGTTCAGAGCGCCGCGCAGGCCGTCGGTCGCGCCGACGTAGAGATTGAGGAGCCGGGACAGCGGCAGATAGATGTCCCGTACCTCGTCGAGGTCGATGACATCGCCCAGACCGCGCAGCTTCTCCACCTCCTCGGCGGTCAGCGGAAGCGGCGTCTTCTCACGCAGCGCGCTCCACTGGGCGCGGGTGAGGTCGACGTAGGGAGTCGCCTCCGGCCTGGGCCGGTGGGCGCTCCGCGGCAACGAGGAGGCCGGTGAGATCACAGTCCATTGTTACGGGAGTTCGAACGACGCGTCGGGTGTGCTCCGTCACGTCGGCGCGTCCGCCACCGCCCTGAGCGCGCCCGAGCGCGCGCTCGAACACGTCCGAACCCGTCCGAACCCTGGTTCGCCGGGGCATACGGGGATAGCGTCCGCCCATCCGGGAGCGAGCCGCGTTCCGGGGTATCGGGGGTTGGGGTGGTCGTCATGGCCGTACGTTTCCGGGTGCGTGGCCTCGTCGGACGAAGACTCGGCCGCGGAACCGGAACCGGAACCGGACCCGGACCCGGACCCGGACACTGGCACGGCTCCGGACTCGGCTCCGGACTCGCTCCGGCCGACATGGCGGACCGGGTGTGCAGCGAGCTGGCGATCGATCTGCCGGACGAGGACCTGGGGGAGTACCTCTACGACTGCATCGACCTGTACGAGATGGGCAGCAAGCCGCGCTGCGAGGAGGTCGAGTATCTCGGGATGGTGCAGGAGGCGATCGACCGGATCGAGCGGGGCGAGTAGCGGGCCGCGGTCGCAGGCGGGGGCTTGGCCATGGCCATGGGCTTGGGCGCGGCAATTTCCGATATCGGACACGCGGTGCCTCGATGGGACATGAATCGGCACTTAGGCTGCCGTGTATGTGCGGAATTGTGGGATATGTGGGGTCGCAGTCGGCGCTCGATGTGGTGGTCGCCGGGCTGAAGCGGCTGGAGTACCGGGGGTACGACTCGGCGGGCGTCGCGGTGCTCGCGGACGGCGGGACGGCCGCCGCGAAGAAGGCCGGCAAGCTCGCCAACCTGGAGAAGGAGCTGGCCGAGCGACCGTTGCCGGCCGGGTCCACGGGCATCGGCCACACGCGATGGGCCACCCACGGGCCGCCGACCGATGCGAACGCGCATCCCCACCTCGACAACACGGGACGGGTCGCGGTCGTCCACAACGGCATCATCGAGAACTTCGCCGCCCTGCGGGCCGAGCTGGCCGAACGCGGACACGCGCTCACCTCCGAGACCGACACCGAGGTAGTCGCACACCTCCTCGCCGAGGAGTTCTCCGCGTGCGCCGATCTCGCCGAGGCCATGCGGCTGGTGTGCCGGCGGCTGGAGGGGGCCTTCACGCTGGTGGCCGCGCACGCCGACGCGCCGGACGTGGTCGTCGGGGCGCGGCGCAACTCGCCGCTCGTCGTGGGCGTCGGAGAGGGCGAGGCCTTCCTCGCCTCGGACGTCGCCGCGTTCATCGCGCACACCCGGTCCGCGATCGAACTGGGGCAGGACCAGGTCGTCGAGCTGCGGCGCGACGGAGTGCACGTCACCGGGTTCGACGGGCTGCCCGCCGAGGTGCGTTCGTACCACGTCGACTGGGACGTGTCGGCCGCAGAGAAGGGCGGCTACGACTACTTCATGCTCAAGGAGATCGCCGAGCAGCCGAAGGCCGTCGCCGACACACTGCTCGGACGCGTCGACGCGAGTGGTTCGCTGACACTCGACGAGGTACGGATCTCTCCGAGGGTGCTCCGGGAGGTCGACAAGGTCGTGGTGGTGGCGTGCGGTACGGCCTTCCACGCCGGGCTGATCGCCAAGTACGCCATCGAGCACTGGACCCGGATCCCCTGCGAGGTGGAACTCGCGAGCGAGTTCCGATACCGGGACCCGATCCTGGACGCGCAGACACTGGTGATCGCCATCTCGCAGTCCGGGGAGACCATGGACACGCTGATGGCCCTGCGGCACGCCCGGGAACAGGGGGCCAGGGTCCTGGCCGTCTGCAACACGAACGGCTCGACGATCCCCCGCGAGTCCGACGCCGTGCTCTACACGCACGCGGGACCCGAGGTGGCGGTCGCCTCCACGAAGGCGTTCCTGACCCAGCTCGTGGCCTGTTACCTCGTGGCGCTGTATCTGGGCCAGGTGCGCGGTACGAAGTGGGGCGACGAGATCCAGGCCGTCGTACGCGACCTGTCCCGGATCTCGTGCGAGGTCGAACGGGTCCTGGCCACGATGGAGCCCGTACGGGCACTCGCGCGGTCGTTGGCTGCGAAGAACACCGTGCTGTTCCTGGGCCGGCACGTCGGCTATCCGGTGGCCCTGGAGGGCGCGCTCAAGCTCAAGGAACTGGCCTACATGCACGCGGAGGGCTTCGCGGCCGGCGAGCTGAAACACGGGCCCATCGCTCTGATCGAGGAGGACCTGCCCGTGGTCGTGGTGGTGCCCTCGCCCAAGGGGCGCTCGGTCCTCCACGACAAGATCGTTTCGAACATCCAGGAGATCCGGGCGCGCGGGGCGCGGACCGTCGTCATCGCGGAGGAGGGCGACGAGGCGGTGGCCCCCTATGCGGACCACCTGATCCGCATTCCCGCCACGCCTGTGCTGTTGCAGCCACTGGTGGCGACGGTGCCGTTGCAGGTATTCGCGTGCGAGCTGGCTACGGCGAGGGGTAATGAGGTGGATCAGCCGCGGAACTTGGCGAAGTCGGTGACCGTGGAGTGAGCGGAGTGATCTGCCTTCAGGGCTTCGATGAAGGGGGTGAAGGCTCCCGCCGGGAAGGTGAGGGTGGCCCTGGCCGGGGTTTTGGAGTCGCGGACGGCTATGTGGGTGGCTGAGTTTGCGATTTCTACGCAGTCGTTGCCGTCATCGCCGTCGGAGTAGGACGACTTGCGCCAGTCGAGGGAAATGATCACCGGGTGCCTCACAGCTCCTTGGCCAGGTTGTGGATGAAGTCACGCGATCGGTCGGGGGCGAGTGCGACTTCCTCAATCTTACGGAAGCGCGTTCGGAAGACGCCGAGCATGGCCTCAGAATCGATGAAGACCGAGCCGTGGGGTACGTCGCGCACCACGGTGTCGAGTTTGGGGACGCGGCCACCGACGTACGTCATGGTGCTTCCCGCCCTGGCGAAGCCTTCCAGGGCGAATGGCAGGATGCGGACCGTGATGTGGTCGGCTTCCGAGAAGTCAAGGAGCCGCGAGAGTTGGGCCCTTGCAGCAGCGCGGTCGTCGACCATGATGCGTAGCGCTGCCTCGTGGATTACCAGTTCGTACGGGATGGGGCTGGGGCCCTCGATGATTACCTGGCGGGCCATGCGGTGCCGGACGCGCAACTCCCGCTCGTCTGCAGTGAGTTCGGGGACCCGGTTGGAAAAGATTGCTCGGGCGTAGTTTTCGGTCTGAAGTGGTCCTGGGACGAACAGGATTGCCACGTCGTGCCGGTACCGGGCGTGGTGATCCAGTTCGGACAGGTCCAGGAACGACGTGGGCAGTAGGCCCCGGTACTCCTCCCACCAGCCGCGGGTCCGGTCCGTGGCCATTGCGACCAAGGCGTTGATGAACTCTTCGTCTGTACAGGCGTAGTGGGACGCGAGGCGTCGGAGCCGCTTCTCGCTCACCCCTGAAGTGCCCGATTCGATCTGGCTGATCTGGACGGAGTTCACGCCGAGCAGCGCGGCTGCCTCGCGGGCACTGAGTCCTGCCGCCTCACGGAGCCTGCGCAGTTCGACCGCCAGACGTAGCTGTCGCGCCGTTGGCTCGCGCTTTGTGCTCATGGATTGCCCCTTGTTCAACGCCCATGCCGCCGTGACTCGTTCGGAGTCAGGTTACGCGATCCAGTTGCGAAATCTTAAATCTAAGGCCTACCGTCGGTGATGCAACGCACACGCTGCGAGTTGCCGGGACCCCGGAAGCGCACCACTCCGTCCTGCCAGGACGGCTGCGAAACAGCCACCGCCCGCCACCGCCGTGCCTCTCCAACCCCCACTGAGCCGACCGGAGTTGACGCATGCCCGAAAACGTGACCGACGCGCCCTGGGAGTACTCCCTTTCCATCCCCAACGACCTCAGAGCCGTCACCGTCAGCCGCCGTACCCTCCGGCTCATCCTCACCATGCACGGCCTGATTCACCTGGTCGATGTGGCCGAACTGCTGGCCGCCGAGCTTGTCTCGAACGCCGTACGCCATACCAAAGGGCCCGCCGCCCTCCGCGTTCGCTGGTCGGCCGGCGTGCTGCGGCTCGGTGTCTGGGACGCCGACCCGGAGTCGCCGGAACCGCAGTGTCTGTCGGGTGGCCAACTGGACTTGGCGGAGGACGGGCGCGGGCTCGCCCTCGTCAAGGCTTGCGCCGACCAGTGGGGCTGGCACCCCCTGGTCAGCGACGGCAACCGGGGCAAGTACGTCTGGTGCGAGCTGGGTTCGGCGGCGTGAACAATTCTTCGACGCTCGAATGGGTGAACACATCGGAACTGCATCCGACGGACCCCGGGACCGCCGGATACTTCGTCGAGTTCCTGGACGTCAACCTGGGGAGGACCCCAGCCGGAGACAAATGGAGGAAAGACATGTCGTTCGTCAGCTACTTCCCTGGCCGGGGGACTGTCCGTGAGACGGCCTACCTCGAAGGCAAGCTTGAAGGTCAGGCCGAAGACCGTGCCTCGCTGATCCTTCGCGTCCTGGAGAAGCACGGCATCCCCGTCCCCGACAGTACGAGGGAGCGCATTACCTCGTGTGCCGACCTCGACATCCTTGCCTTGTGGTTCGACCGCTCACTGACAGCTACAGCGGCCGAGGATCTGTTCGCCGAGGACCCTGAGGTCCCGTCGAGCCCTTCCGGAGAGGTCTGACCCATGGGCGATTCCGAGACGGAAAGCGTTCAAACGGACGGCCCTGAGGATGAGCTGCTCAACCTCCACGCGTTCACGGGGATGTGCCTCGGGCTCGGTATCCCCCCGGAGAAGGTGGCCGGCGATTTCCGGAACACGCTGGAAGACCTCAGGCAGCGCGGAGTTGTGCCCCTTGAAGAAGTGGCTCGGCAGCGCGCTCATTCGGCGGGAGGTACCCGGGAACACCCTGTCCCGTGGGCCGAGGGTTTCGCCGCGGGATACCTCGCGGCCTGGGCCGCGGCGATCCTGCGCGTCCTGGAAACTCGCGGCCTCGACTTCGGTCAGGACAAGCATGTCTTCCGGCCTCTCAACGTCTGCACTGACGCGGACCTGCTCACTCGTCTCCTCGACCGCGCCGTCACCGTGACACACGAGGCCGAGCTGGTTGCCGGGGAGCCGAGCCTTCAGTTGTAGGGCGGGTCATAGGGTGCCCGGATGAGCATCATCGGCGTCGGGATCGACGTGGCTGAGATCGACCGGTTCGCCGCTTCGGTGGAGCGGACGCCCGGGATGGCCGAACGGCTGTTTCTGGAGAGCGAGTTGCTGCTTCCCAGCGGGGAGCGGCGGGGGATTGCCTCCCTCGCCGCCCGCTTCGCCGCNNCGTGGCGGCCCGCGCGGCGAAACTCGGGGTGCGTTCCTGGCACGTGTCGCTGAGCCATGACGCGGGGGTGGCGTCGGCGGTGGTGATCGCGGAGGGGTGATGACGGTCCGAGAGGATCACTGCCCGGCTGCCGGTGCCGGTGCCGGTAC
>NZ_LIPP01000174.1 GCF_001418335.1 Streptomyces aurantiacus
CTGCCCGCCGTACGCCGCGGTAGCCGATGATGCGCCCGCCTGCGGTTTCGCGGAGGTGGAGCACGCCGCCGGCGTGCTCCAGGGCGGACACGCTCCCGCCCGGTCGGCCGTCGCCGGCTGACCGGGCGGTGACGGCATCGGTGACGGCAACTGCGTCGGTGACGCGCGCCGCGGTTCGGGTGGTCTGTGTGTGGGGGGGGCGGGCCTTGGCAGTCGCCGTGTTCACGCCGCGCCGCTCTTGCCCGTACGTCCGAAGCGCTCGTCCACGCCCGGGCCTCCGAACTGCTCGTCCAGGACGGAGAGGCGGCGCCAGTACTCGTCCTCGTCGATCTCACCGGCGGCGAAGCGCCGGCCGAGCATCGCGATCGGCGAGTCGCCGGACGGGCGGATCCGCTCCGGGCCGTGCCAGTGGCCATGGCGGCCACGCCACCCCGTGCGGCGCAGGACGGTCACGACACCGATCACGACGGCTGCCCAGATCAGCGGGAAAAGGACGATCCACGGGCCGGGCCCGCCGTCCCCGTACGCCAGGGTCTGCATCTGAAGTCATCTCCTCGGGTGTTCCGGTGATGCTTCGATGCTTTTGCCGGGAGGGGGTCCGGGTCGTCGTACGGCCAGCGGCAGTGCGCGTACCTCCACGGGAGTACGAGCGGGGACTTCGGCTGCTCCTCGCGCCGGGGCGCGGGCCGAGGCCCGGATCCCCGGCCGGGGCGCGGGCCGCCAGGGCCTGGGCCGGAGGCGTGGACCGGGATCAGGTCTGTGCGAGGGCCGCGATCGGGTCGTCCAGCACCGGCTGCCACGCCAACTCGGCCGCGCCCACCAGGCTGTTGTGGTCCAGCGTGCAGGCCAGGATCGGGACCCCGCCGCTCTGTCCCCACAGACTGCGGTCGGCGACGACGGCCCGCAGCCTCTGCGGGTCGGTGTCGAGGAGGGTGCGGTGCAGGCCGCCGAGGATGATGCGGTCCGGGTTGAGGATGTTGACGAGCCCCGCCAGGCCCAGGCCCAGCCGGTCGATCAGCGCCCCGACGGCGGTGCGTACGGTCGGGTCGGTGTACTGGTCGCGGATCAGCTCGTTGGCCTGCTGGAGCAGTGACACCTCGGGGCCGGGGTCGCGGCCGGCCGCCGTCAGGAACGCCAGCGGGTCCGCCTCGACGTCCAGGCAGCCCCGGCCGCCGCAGTGGCAGGGGCGGCCTTCCGGGTTGACCGTGAGGTGACCCACTTCGAGCGCGAGGCCCGAACTGCCCGTGTGCAGACGCCCGTCGAGTACCAGCGCACCGCCGACACCCCGGTGCCCGGTCGCCACGCACAGCAGGTCGCGGGCGCCCCGTCCCGCGCCGTGCCGGTGTTCGGCGAGCGCGGCGAGGTTGACGTCGTTGGCGGCGAACGCCGGCCCGGTGATGCCTGCCGCGCGGACGCACTCCGCGAAGATCTTCCGCACGGGCGCGCCGGCCGGCCAGGCCAGGTGGAGGGGGTTGAGCGCGGTGCCCTCGGGTTCGGCGACGGCCGACGGGACGGCGACTCCGGCGCCCACACAGCGGCGTCCGGTCTTGCGGAGCAGTTCGGCGCCCGCCTCCACGACCGAGCCGAGCACCTTCGCCGGGTCGGCGTCCACGGTCTCGCAGCCGGGAGCGGTCGCCACGATGCGCCCCCCGAGGCCGACCAGAGCGGCGCGGAAGCCGTCGGAGTGCACCTGGGCGGCCAGCGCGACGGGACCGTCCTCGGCGAGTTCGAGGCGGTGCGAGGGGCGGCCCTGCGAGCCGGCGGCGGCGCCGGGACGGGCGTCGACGCGGATCAGGCCGAGCGCCTCCAGCTCCGCGGCGACCGCGCCCGCCGTCGCGCGGGTGACGCCCAGCTCCGCGGTGAGCACGGCCCGGGTCGGCGCGCGTCCGGTGTGCACGAGCTCCAACGCGGGCCCGAGCGCACCCCGCCCTCGGTCCAGCCGCGTTCTGGTGCTTCCTTCTCCCACCGCTCCGGGGGCCGTATTGCCGCTCATGAGGGCGAGTCTCCCATGATCCGGTCACCCGGTGACCGGGTCGGCGGTCGGGAAGCCGCTCACGCGCAGGGTGATGTTCAGACGGCCGGTCAGTCCCAAGTCGGGCGGGGCCGTGCCCGCGTGGACGCGCGGCACACCGTGGTGAGCGAGCCGGGAGGCGCCGCCGAACACGAACAGGTCGCCGCTGCGCAGCTCGACGTCCGTGTAGGGGCGCCCTCTCGACTCGGTGTTCCCGAACCGGAAGACGCAGGTGTCACCGAGGCTCAGCGACACCACGGGGGCGTCGGACTTCTCGTCGCTGTCGCGGTGCATACCCATACGGGCGTCGGCGTCGTAAAAATTGATCAGTGCGATGTCGTAGGTCAGTGCGGTGGCGTAAGGGGGTGCCTCGGCGCCTGCCGCCGGGCCCTCTCCCCTCGGGGCGTCGTTCACGAAGGCGTCCCGCACCGCTCGTCGGCCCAGTTCGCCCAGCCAGGCGGGGAACTTCTTCACGGGTGCCCCGTCCCCGTCGACGACCGTGGACGCGTACCCGTACGGGTACCAGTGCCGGCCGAGGCAGACCTGCCGGGAGGTCATCGTGCCGCCGCCTGGTGTCCGGACCGTGCGCAGCCCCGCGGGCGGGCGGGCCCAGTCGCGGCAGGCCTCCACGAGTCCGTGCTGCCGCTCGGGCGTCAGCCAGTCCGGCAGGTGTACGGCGCCCGGCGCGATCTCCGTCCGGTTCCTGGGAAACAGTTCCGCGTCCATGGCTGCCATCCTCGCGCGCGGCATACAGGGCATGCACGTGCCTCGCGCCAATGTGCGCAGGTGACCGCCGGGAGTCCCTGATCTGCGCCTCAGTTAGCCTGGACCCAATGACCGACCGTATGACGACCCCCTCGGCCGAGCTGATGCTGGCGCGCTTCCCCGAGGACTCCCGTGACCAGCTCCGTGCGTGGGATGCCTCCGACGAGTACCTGCTGAAGCATCTCGCGGACAGCGGCCAGGCGCTCGACGGCACGGTCGTCGTGGTCGGTGACCGCTGGGGCGCCCTCAGCACGGCCCTCGCGGCGCACCGGCCGGTGCAGATCACCGACTCGTTCCTCACCCGGGAGGCGACCCGGGCCAATCTGGCGCGCAACGGCTCCGGCGAGGAATCCGTACGTCTGCTCACCACCCGGGACGCGGCGCCCGAGCGCGTCGACGTGCTGCTGGTGCGCGTGCCCAAGAGCCTCGCGCTCCTGGAGGACCAACTGCTGCGGCTGGCGCCCTCCGTGCACGAGGGGACGGTCGTCGTCGGCACCGGCATGGTCAAGGAGATCCACACCTCGACGCTCAAGCTGTTCGAGCGCATCCTGGGACCGACCCGCACGTCGCTGGCCGAGAAGAAGGCCCGGCTCGTCTTCTGCACGCCGAACCCTGGGCTCGTGAGATCGGCCAACCCCTGGCCGCACAGCTACACCCTGCCCGACGGCATCGGTCCCGTCTCGGGCCGTACCGTCGTCAACGAGGCGGGTGTCTTCTGCGCCGAGCGCCTGGACATCGGCACCAGGTTCTTCCTCCAGCATCTGCCGTACGGGCACGATGCGGGACGCGTGGTGGACCTGGGCTGCGGAAACGGCGTGGTCGGTACCGCGGTGGCGCTGGCGCACCCGCAGACCGAGGTGCTGTTCGTGGACGAGTCGTACCAGGCGGTGGCCTCGGCGGAGGCGACGTACCGGGCGAACACCGACGACACGGCGGATCACGGCAAGGCGGAGTTCCGCGTCGACGACGGCCTGAACGGTGTCCCGGAGGCGAGCGTCGATCTGGTCCTGACCAACCCGCCCTTCCACTCGCACCAGGCGACGACCGACGCCACGGCGTGGCGGATGTTCACCGGGGCGCGCCGCGCGCTGCGGCCGGGTGGCGAGCTGTGGGTGGTCGGTAACCGTCATCTCGGCTACCACGTGAAGCTGCGGCGCCTCTTCGGCAACAGCGAACTGGTCGCGAGCGACACGAAGTTCGTGGTCCTGAAGGCCGTCAAACAGTCCGGGGACGTCACGCGGCCCTGAGCCGGCGCCAGGACTGTCCTAGCCGCGGGCCTCGTCCCCGGGTCGCCGTTGTGCCTTCGCGGGTCCGCGGAAACGGTAGCGGCGCTCGGGCCGCCCGGCCGCTCCGTAGCGCAGGGTCACGTCGGCGCTGCCGGTGCCGTGGAAGTGCTCCAGGTAGCGGCGGGCGCTGACGCGGGAGATACCGGCCAGGGTCGCGCACTCGGCCGCGGACAGGGTGTTCTCCGCGCTCCTGAGCGTACGTTCGATCAGCGCGGCCGTCTCCACGCTCATGCCCTTGGGCAGCGTGACGGCGGCCGATGTGGGCACGGCGGCTCCTGCGAGCACCCGGTCGACGTCGGCCTGGCCGTGCACGACGGTGGCGAGCAGACGGCCACGCTGGACGGCGTAACGCTCCAGCCGGGAGCGCAGGTCCTCGAACTCGAACGGTTTGAGCAGGTAGTCGACGACGCCGTGGCGGACGGCGCCACGCACCGTCTCTGCCTCCCGCGCGGCGCTGATGACCATGACGTCACAGTCGTGACCGGCGGTACGCAGCCGGGGAATGACGTCAAGACCGAAGAGGTCCGGCAGATACAGGTCCAGCAGGACGAGATCGGGGTGCAGTTCGTCCACGGCGCGGACGGCCTGCTCGCCGGTGCTGGCCACGCCGACGACCCGGAACGGCCGGACGCGGTCGACGAAGGCGTGGTGGACCCGGGCCACCATGAAGTCGTCGTCGACCACGAGCACGTCGATCGTGCCGGTCGCACCTGCCGTACTCGTCATGTCGGCCGTACTCGTCGTGCCGGTCGTCGCGGCCGTACCTGCCGTACCTGCCGCGCCGGGCGCCCCGTTCATCGTGTCGCTCCTTCCGCCACCGCGTCGGCGAGGTGGCTCACGGTCATGCGTGCGGTGAACATGGCCCCGTCGGGGGTGTTGGTCACCGAGATCTCTCCACCGTGACGCTCGCAGACGAGCCGGGTGAGCGCCAGTCCGATCCCGCGCTCGCCCTCCTGGGCGGCCTTGGTGGTGAAGCCGTGCGAGAAGACCTCGCGGGCGAGTTCGGGTGCGACGCCGGGACCGGAGTCGCGGACGACGATCTCCACGCTGGTGGCGTCCTGCCGCAGTTCGACCTCCACCCAGGCCTCGTTCGAGTCGGCGTGGCCGTCGGGTGCACGGGCGGCGGACGCGACGGACGCGGCGGACGCGGCGTCCACGGCGTTGTCGACGAGGTTGCCGACCACCGTCGCGACGTCGGCGGCGTCCTCCGGGGTGAGCCGGTCGAGGGCGGTGCCGTGCGAGATGCGCAGGCTGACCTTCCGCTCGGCGGCCAGCGAGGACTTGGCCATGAGCAGGGCGGCGACGGCGGTGTCACGGACACGCCGGCTGAGGGTGATGTCCAGCGACTGGCGGCGCTGGTTCAACGCCCGTATGTAGCGCACGACTTCGTCCTGTTCGCCGATCTGGATCAGCCCCGAGATGGTGTGCAGCTGGTTGGCGAACTCATGGGCCTGCGCGCGCAGCAGCTCGGAGGAGCTGCGGAAGGATCCGATCTCCCGTTCCAGCCGGGCCAGTTCGGTGCGGTCCCGCAGGGTGGTGACCGAGCCCAGCGGGCGGCCGTCCTTGACGACGGTCATCCGGTTCATCACCAGCACCCGGCCGCGACGGACGACGACCTCGTCACGTTCGCCGGGCTCACCGTGCCGGCCCGGCTGGAACTCGTCACCTTCACCGGCCGCACCATCCCCATCCCCATCACCGTCCCTGATCCGGTCCCCGTCCCCGTCCCGGGCCCCGGCAGCCCCCGCCAGGACGTCCCGCAGCCGTCCCTCGATGCCGAGTTCGGCGAGGCTGCGGCCCACGCAGTCCTCGGGGAGGTCGAGCAGGCGGCGGCCCATGTCGTTGGCCAGGGTGAGCCGATGCTGCGGGTCCAGGGCGATCACGCCCTCGGCGATCCCGTACAGCATCGCCTCGCGGTGCTCGGCGAGGCCGGCGATCTCGCGGGGTTCCAGGCCGAGAGTCTGCCGCTTGACGCGCCGGGCCAGCAGCCAGGAGCCGACCAGGCCGAGCCCGCTGGCGATGCCCAGGTAGGCGAGCAGATACGAGGAGGCCCCGCTCAGCCGCTGCCACACCGTCGGGTCCGCCTCGCCGATCATCACCGTGCCCAGGCGCCGGCCGAGGTTCTCCTGCGTGGCGCCGAGCACCGGCACCTGGGCCACGAGTTCGCGGCTGCCGTCCAGCGTGAGTGAGCCGGACCAGCCCCGGCCCTGTGCGGCGCCCTCACTGAGGGGCAACTGAGCACCGATCACCGTGGGGTTGG
Source organism: Streptomyces aurantiacus (assembly GCF_001418335.1). Classification (GTDB taxonomy): domain Bacteria; phylum Actinomycetota; class Actinomycetes; order Streptomycetales; family Streptomycetaceae; genus Streptomyces; species Streptomyces aurantiacus. The sequence goes on from NZ_LIPP01000174.1 coordinate 6,323, forward strand.
TGGAACTGACGATCCGGTCGTCGGCGTCGGCCACCGTCACGGAGGTGACCCCGGACTGTGTCTGGGTGGAGTTCACCAGCGGGGCGAGGGCCTGCTGCGGCGCGGGCCGCACGAGTTGGCTGCGCGTCAGGGGGTTCGCGGCGAGCTGCTCGGCGAGCGCGATGACCCGGCGGCCCTCGACGCGGTTGAAGGTCGCCTCCGACTGCGCGAGGGAGACCGCGGCGACGGCCAGCAGCACCACCACGACGATGGCGAGCTGCAGCACCAGCATCTCGCCCGCGAGGGTCTGGCGACGGAGGGCGGCGACCACGACGGACTCAATCTCTCGCGCTGACACGGCATGGCACGGCATGACACGGCACGGCTCAGCTGCCGGACCGCACCATCATGGCCCCCGCCCGCGACGGGGAAAAGGGTCCGGCTGACACAAAGACCACAACCTCCGTTGGTTCCGCAAGCGAGACAGACACCGGACGTACGGGCAACATGTGGCCCACGTCACCCTCCCCAGGGCGTCCCCGTACTCCCCCGTATTCCGTACGGGGACGCCCCTCCCCCCGCCTCATCGACGTCTTCGACTTCAACGCACGCGTCCAACGCGTCCAACGCATCACCGTGATCGTGGCGATCGACGTGCTCGACCAGACGTCATCGACCAGACGTGACCGGCGTACCGACAACAGGTGGTGGAATCCGTGCGTCTGAGCGCTCCCCTCGCCCTGCTCGGGGCCGCCGTGCTCCTGCTCGTGGGGCCTCCGCTGCTCACGACCGGCAGCGGCTCCGAGACCGGCACGCAGATCCCGGGCCTGCGCTTCATGGTCCCCAACACGCCCGGCGGCGGCTACGACATCACGGCCCGGACGGCCGCGAAGAACGCCGAGGACGCCGAACTCACCCACAACATCGAGGTGTTCAACCTGCCCGGCGCGGGCGGCACCGTCGGGCTGAGCCGGCTGGTGAGCGAGCACGGCAACGGCAAGCTCGCCATGTCGATGGGCCTCGGCGTGGTGGGCGCGGTGCACTCGAACGACTCCCCCAAGACCCTCGCCGACACCACCCCCATCGCCCGGCTCACCGAGGAGCAGGACGTCGTGGTGGTCGGCAAGGAGTCCCCGTACACGTCGGTCGACCAGCTCGTGGACGCCTGGAAGGCGAACCCGGGCAAGCTGCCGGTGGGCGGCGGTTCCTCGCCCGGCGGGCCCGACCATCTCGCCCCCATGCTGATGGCGCGGGCCGCGGGGATAGCCCCGAAGGACGTCAACTACATCCCCTTCGACGGCGGTGGCGAACTGCTCGCCTCGATCCTCGGCGACAAGGTCGCGTTCGGGGTGTCGGGCGTCGGCGAGTACCTCGACCAGATCAAGGCGGGCGAGCTGCGCGTGCTCGCCGTCACCGGGCCCGAGCGGGTCGACGAACTGGACGCGCCCACCCTCAAGGAGTCCGGCTACGACGTGGACTTCACGAACTGGCGCGGCATCGTCGCGCCGCCGGGCCTGTCCGACGCCGAACGCGACAAGCTCGTACGCCTCGTCGAGGAGCTGCACGACTCCCCCCAGTGGCAGAAGTCCCTGGAGCAGAACGGCTGGGACGACGCCTTCCTGACCGGCGGGAAGTTCGGTGACTTCCTGGCCGCCCAGGACAAGCGCGTGATTTCGGTGCTGAAGGAGCTGGGACTGTGACGACGCGGACCACCGACGTCCCCCCGACGCCCGGGGACCCGCGGCGCTCATGGCTGCGGGAGCACTCCGAACTCGGCGTCTGCGTCATGCTGCTGGCGCTCGGCGTGCTGGTGCTGACCGACGCGCTCACCATGGACGTCGAGATCACCCAGCGCGGGCCCGTCGGGCCGAAGACCGTGCCGGTCGTGGTCGGTATCGGGCTCCTGGTGATCGCCGCGCTGCTCGCCGTCGACGTGCTGCGCGGCGGTCGTGGCGAGGCGGAGGGCGGCGAGGACATCGACCTCTCCGAACCGGCCGACTGGCGCACGGTGTCACTGCTCGCCGGGGTGTTCCTCGGCGCGGCCGTCCTCATCGAACCACTCGGCTTCCCCATCGCGGGCGCGCTCCTCTTCTGGGGAGCCGCCTTCACCCTGGGCAGCCGCCGCTTCGACCGTGATCCGCTCATCGCGGCCGTCCTGTCCCTCGTCACGTACGCCGTGTTCAACAACCTGCTCGGGGTGCCACTGCCGGGCGGCCCGCTGATGGGAGTGCTGTGACATGAACGCCTTCAACTCCCTGATGGACGGCTTCGGTACGGCTCTGACACCCGTCAATCTGCTGTGGGCCGCCCTCGGCGTGCTGCTGGGTACCGCGATCGGCGTACTGCCCGGCATCGGGCCCGCGATGGCGGTGGCGCTGCTGCTCCCGGTGACGTACGGGCTTGAGCCGATCGGCGCGTTCATCATGTTCGCGGGGATCTACTACGGCGCGATGTTCGGCGGTTCGACCACCTCGATCCTGCTGAACACGCCCGGCGAGAGCGCTGCCGTGGTCGCGGCCATGGAGGGCAATCCCATGGCCAAGGCGGGGCGCGGCGCACAGGCGCTCGCGGCTGCCGCCATCGGCCACTTCGCGGGCGGCCTGATCGGTACGGTCCTGCTGGTCGCGCTCGCTCCGACGGTCGCCGACCTCGCGGTGGACATCGGCGCGCCGGACTACTTCGCGATCATGGTGCTGGCGTTCATCGCGGTGACGTCGGTGCTGGGCTCGTCACGGATCAGAGGGCTCGCGTCCCTGCTCATCGGCCTGACCCTCGGCCTCGTCGGCCTGGACCAGATGACCGGCCAGCAGCGGCTCACCTTCGGGTCCCTGCAACTCGCCGACGGCATCGACGTGGTGATCGTGGCGGTCGGTCTGTTCGCGATCGGCGAGGCCCTGTGGGTGGCGGCGCACCTGCGGCGCCTGCCGGGAGAACCGATCCCGGTGGGCCGCCCCTGGCTGGGCCGTGACGATCTGAAGCGGACCTGGAAGTCGTGGCTGCGCGGCCCGCTCATCGGCTTCCCGTTCGGCGCGATCCCCGCCGGTGGCGCCGAGATCCCCACCTTCCTGTCGTACGCCACGGAGAAGCGCCTGTCGAAGCACAAGGACGACTGGGGCAGGGGCGCCATCGAGGGCGTGGCGGGGCCGGAGTCGGCGGCGTCGGCCTCCGCGGCGGGCACGCTGGTGTCCATGCTGACCCTGGGTCTGCCGACGACGGCGGTCGCGGCCGTCATGCTGGCGGCCTTCCAGCAGTACGGCATCCAGCCGGGCCCGCTCCTCTTCGAGCGCGAGCCCGACCTGGTGTGGGGCCTGATCGCCTCCCTCTTCGTCGGCATGGTGCTGCTGCTGGCCCTCAACCTGCCGCTGGCACCGGTGTGGGCGAAGCTGCTGCGCATCCCCCGTCCGTACCTGTACGCGGGCATCCTGTTCTTCGCGGCGGTCGGCGCGTACGCGGTCGGCGGCGAGGTCATCGACCTGGTGATCCTGCTGATCATCGGCCTGATCGGCTTCGGCATGCGGCGCTACGGGCTGCCGGTGCTGCCCGCCGTCATCGGCGTCATCCTCGGCCCCAACGCCGAGCAACAGCTCCGCCGCGCCCTGCAGATCAGCGACGGCAGCGTCTCGGGACTGGTCGACACGCCCTTCTCGGTGACGGTGTACACGGTGACGGCTCTGCTGCTGATCTGGCCGCTGCTGGGGAAGCTCGTGACGCGTGTGACCCGGGGAACCCGCGGGCGCGCCAAGGCCTGACGGGTACGGCGGGTACGGCGGTCACCGGGCGCTGCGGCGGGCCGTGCACTGACGGCGGCCGGTGCTCTCACGGCAGCCGATGCGCTGCCGCGTCTGCGGCGTCTGCCGCGTCTGCGGCGTCTGCGGCGTCTGCGGCGTCTGCGGCCCACGGTCGGACAACTTCCTTGCCCACTCCCGCACACCGACCTAGCCTGCTTTTGTGCCGCTAATAAACAAAACCCGAAAGCACAACGGCGTGCCGGGTGACCACAGCAGCGACCTCACCCGGCTCCGCGTCGTCCTCACCGTCTTCTTCGCCCTGGACGGCTTCGTCTTCGCGGGATGGGTCGTCCGCATTCCCGCGATCAAAGAGCAGACCAACGCCTCCACCACCGCACTGGGGCTCGCCCTCCTCGGCGTCTCCGCGGGCGCCGTCATCACCATGATCCTCACCGGCCGCCTCTGCCGGCGCTACGGCAGCCACCCCGTCACCGTCGCCTGCGCCGCCCTGCTCTCGCTCAGCATCGCTCTGCCACCGCTCACCCACTCGGCACTCGCGCTGGGCGCCGTTCTGCTGATCTTCGGCAGCGCGTACGGGGGGATAAACGTCGCGTTCAACAGCGCCGCCGTCGACCTGGTGAAGGCGATGCGCCGCCCCATCATGTCCAGCTTCCACGCCGCTTTCAGCCTCGGCGGCATGACCGGTGCCGGACTGGGCGCGCTGGTCGCCGGTGTCCTGTCCCCCACCCAGCACCTGCTCGGCCTCACCGCGATCGGGCTGCTCGTCACCGTCCTCGCGGGCCGGGCCCTGCTGCGTATCCGGCCCCCGGCACCACCGGAGAACGCACCGCGGTCCGAGTCGGCGCCGCGCCGCCTCGGACCCCGTACCCGCCCGCTCGTGATCACCTTCGGTCTCATCGCCCTGTGCACGGCATACGGCGAAGGGGCCATGGCCGACTGGAGCGCCCTGCACCTGGAACACGACCTGGCCGCCTCACCGGGCACCGCGGCGGTCGGTTACTCCTGCTTCGCGCTCGCCATGACCATCGGCCGCCTGACCGGCACCCGGCTGCTCGAACGCCTGGGCCAGACACGCACCCTGGTGGCCGGCGGCACGACCGCCGCGATCGGCATGCTCATCGGCGCCCTCGCCCCCTCCCTGTGGGCAGCGCTCCTCGGCTTCGTGATCACCGGGCTCGGCCTCGCCAACCTCTTCCCCACGGCGGTCGAGCGCGCCGGCACACTGGCCGGCCCCGACGGAGTCGCGATCGCCTCCACCCTCGGCTACGGCGGCATGCTCCTGGGGCCACCCGCCATCGGGTTCATGGCGGACTGGTTCTCCCTTCCCGCCGCCCTCACCAGCGTCGCGGCGCTGGCCGCCACGGCAGCCGTCATCGGATTCGTCACACGCCGTGCGGCAGAACGCTGAGTCCCGTGCGCGTACGCCTGCCGGTTGCCGGTTGCCGGTTACCGGGGGCGTCGGGCACCACGTACTGCACGGCGGCAACGATCCTCACGTGCCGAGTCCTCCTCGCTCGACCAGTTGGCCCGCGATGACGTTGCGCTGGATCTCATTGGTGCCTTCGCCGACGATCATCAGCGGGGCGTCACGGAAGTAGCGCTCCACGTCGAATTCGGTGGAGTAGCCGTAACCACCGTGGACACGGACGGCGTTGAGGGTGATCTGCATGGCGGTCTCGGAGGCGAACAGCTTTGCCATACCTGCCTCCATGTCGACGCGGCGGCCTTCCTGGGCCTCTCGTGCGGCGTACAGGGTGAGCTGACGCGCGGCCATCAAGGACGTGGCCATGTCGGCGAGGTAGTTGCCGACGGACTGGTGCTTCCAGATGGGTTTGCCGAACGATTCCCGCTCCTGGGCGTACGCGAGGGAGTCTTCCAGGGCTGCCCGGGCGACACCCAGCGCACGGGCGGCGACCTGGAGGCGTCCGGTCTCCAGCCCTTTCATCATCTGCGCGAATCCCTCCCCTTCGACTCCGCCGAGTACCGCGTCGGCCGATGCCCGGTAGCCGTCGAAGGACAGCTCGCAGCTTTCCACGCCCTTGTATCCCAGCTTGGGCAGATCACGTGAGACGGTCAGCCCCGGTCCGTGTTCGACGAGGAGGACGGAGATCCCCTTGTGCGCCGGGACGGCGTCGGGATCCGTCTTGCACATCAGGGCGATCAGCTGTGAGCGGCGGGAGTTCGTGATCCACGTCTTCGATCCGTTCACCACGTAGCCGTCCCCTTCCCCTTCCCCGTCCCCTCCCTCCTCCCTGCGCGCCACAGTCCGCATGGCCTGGAGGTCGGAGCCGCCGCCGGGTTCGGTCAGCGCCATCGTCGCCCTGATCTCGCCGGTGGCCATCCTCGGCAGGTAGCGCTGTTTTTGTTCCTCGGTGCCGAAGTGCAGCAGCAGTTTCGCGACGACGGTGTGGCCGCCCATGGCGCCGGCCAGACTCATCCAGCCGCGGGCGAGTTCCTCGGTGATCAGGACGTAGCACGGCATGGAAACGGGAGTCCCGCCGTACTCCTCGGGGATGGCGAGGCCGTAGATGCCGAGCTGCTTCATCTGCTCGATCAGCGCTTCGGGGTAGGCGTTGGCGTGCTCCAACTCCTGGACGACCGGTTTGACGTCCTTGTCGACGAAGTCGTGCACGGTGCTGACGATGAACTGCTCGTCGGCGGACAGGATGTCCAGCGTGCTCATGATGGGAAGCTCCTCGTGTCGCTCTCGTGCTGCTCTCAAGCCGGTCCGGTGTCGGTCTGATGAGCAGGACGGCTGCCGCAGGCCCGGGCGAGGACAGCCCGCGCCCGCAGTACCACCGGCCGGTCGATCATCTGTCCCTCGTGAACCGCCACGGAGCCGCCCGCCGCCGCGGCGATGACGCCGTGCGCCCAGGACACCTCCCGTTCCGATGGCGTGAAGCCCCGGTCGGCGACATCGACCTGCCGGGGGTGGATGCACAACTTGCCCGTGTACCCGAGGGCGGCTGCGTGCTCCACGTCGGCCGACAGCAGCGCCTCGTCCTCGACCGAGGTCGTCACTCCGTCGACCGGTGCCGCGCATCCTGCCGCCGCGGCAGCGAGGACCAGCGCTGAACGGGCGTGGTGCAGGGCGTCGTACGACCGGTGGTCGACCCCGAGCTGCGTGGCCAGGTCGACGCTGCCGAAGGCGGGCCTGATGACCGACGCGACGGCGCAGACGTCCGGTGCCCGCAGGATGCCGCCCGCGGTTTCGATCAGCGGCACGATGCCGCTGTTCCCGGGCAGCCGCCGGGACAGGGCGACGAGGTCCTCCGGCGCCTGCGCCTTGGGCACCATCACGACATCGGTCAGGCCCGCGACCACGGCCAGGTCGTCCTCGTACCAGGGTGTGCCCACGCCGTTGATACGGACCATCGCCCGATGTCGCCGGCCCTGGCCCAGCCATGCCGCGGCATGGTCGCGCGCCTGCCGTTTGAGGTCCGGTGCGACCGAGTCCTCCAGATCGACGATCACGACGTCGGCCGTGCCGGCCGCCGCCTTGTCGAACCGGTCCGGCCGGTGACCCGGTACGAAGAGGAAGGTCCGCGCGGTTGCGACGATCGCCGCGAGCGGGGACGCGTGTGTGTCCACGGGCTGATCCCTTTGCGTTGACGAGTTGACGAGCTGACGAGCTGACGAGCTGACGAGGCGCGCCGAGAGACAGTGCCGAGGCTGCGCCGCACAGGACCGGCCGTCGGTCAGGGACTGTGCAGACGGCCTGCGGCCGTTTGCCGCCCGTGGACATCGCGCACCGCGGTCGTGGTTCCCTCCGGTCCCCTCACCGCCTCGACCACCATTCCCTGGTGGTCGAAGAGAGGTGACAGCAGCCGGTATTCGAAACGCTGGTCCCGGCCTTCGGACCGTCCCCGGGCCGCCTCCGCCATGGCCAGGGCCTGCAAGGGGCCGTGGGTCACAAGCCCCGGGTATCCCTCGACGTCACGCGCGTAGTCACGGTCGTAGTGGATGCGGTGGCCGTTGTAGGTGAGAGCCGAGAACCGGAACAGGAGGGTGGGGGACACAGCGATCTCCCACTCGTGGTCCGCGGCCGGCACGCGCGCGTCCGCCGCGGGCGTCGGATCCGTACGGACGGACGACGCCGCGACGGCCTCGCGATAGACGATGTCCTGCTCCTCGTCGATGACGACGCGTCCGTTCTGGATCACCTGGTGACTCACGACGACGAAGGTGAGGGCACCCGACCTGCCGCGCTTCTCCCGGACGGACAGCACCTTCGTGCGCCTGGTGGCGACCTGACCGCAGCGCAGTGGCCCACGGCTTTCGACCCGGCCACCCGCCCACATCCGGCGGCGTCCTGGTCCTGGCGGGGCGGGGACGGTGCCCCGGGCCGGGTGACCGTCCGAACCGAGATCGTTCTGTGCGGGGCGCTCCAGGAGGTAGAGCCAGTGCCACAGCAGGGGCAGCGCCTCGCCGTTGTCCAGATCCGGGACCGGTACGTCCAACAGCCCGCCCAGTGCGTGCGCGGGGCCGGGAAGCAGTAGTTCGCTCCGCTCAGCGATCTCTTCCACGGAAGTTCCTCCTTGCGACCGGATCGGTCCGGCATCCGCCGGTTGGTTCAGATGGCGTGCTCGGCCCGCAGGGTGTCGATGTCGTCGGCGCCGTATCCGAGTTCGGCCAGGACGCCGAGGGTGTGCTGACCCGCTGCCGGGACCGCGTCCATGCGCGGGACGGTGCCGGCCAGGCCGACCGGCGGCAGCAGACTGGGCACCCCCTTCCCACTGGGCAGGAGGACGTCCTGCCAACGGCCGCGGGCCCTGAGCACGGGGTGGGCCAGGAATTCCTGGACGTCGTAGACCTCCGCGTTGGCTATGCCGGCCCGGTCCAGGTGTTCCCGCGCCTGTTGGCTGTCGAGTTCACCGAAGCGGGCGGTGATGATCTCGTTCAGCTCCCGGCGATGGGCCACGCGGTCGGCGGTGGTGGCGAAGCGCCGGTCCTCGACGAGGTCGGGACGCCGGAGGAACTGATCGCACAGGGAGGCCCATTCGCGTTCGTTCTGCACCGTGAGCAGGACATCCCTGCCGTCGGACGCCGTATAGGCACCGTACGGGGCGATCGTGGCGTGCTGGGTACCGATGCGCGGTGGCTGGGTGCCGCCGTGCCGTGTGTAGTGGGCGGGCTGGCTGACCCACTCGGCCAGCGCTTCGAACAGCGACACCTCGACGGCTCGGGCGACACCGGTGGTGGCCCGGGTGTAGAGGGCCGTGAGGATCCCGGAGTAGGCGTACATGCCGGCGGCGATGTCGGCGACGGACACCCCGACGCGGGCACTGCCGTACTCGTTGCCGGTGAGGGAGACCAGGCCCGTCTGGCACTGCACCAGCAGGTCGTACGCCTTGCGGTCGGCCCACGGTCCGGTGGACCCGTAGCCGGTGACGGAACAGGAGATCAGGGTAGGGAAGCGGGCCGCCAGGGCCTCGGCACCGAGGCCCAGACGCGTGGCCGCGCCCGGCGCCAGGTTCTGTACGAACACGTCGGCCGTGGGGAGCAGGTCTTCCAGGACCTTTCGGCCCGCGGGCGTCTTCAGGTCGAGTGTCACGGATTCCTTGGAACGGTTGAGCCAGACGAAGTAGCTGGACTCCCCGTGCACGGTGGTGTCGTACCTGCGGGCGAAGTCGCCGCCCCCGGGGCGTTCGACCTTGATGACGCGCGCACCGAGGTCGGCCAGCTGGCGCGTGGCGAAGGGGGCGGCCACGGCCTGCTCGACGCTGACGACGGTGATGCCGGAGAGCGGCAGAGGTTCGGTCATGCGTGTGCCTCCAGGCGATGGGTGTCCGGGAGCAGCCGACCCACCTCGACGGCGACCGCGGCGCCGAGCGAGTGCCCGGCCACGACGCACGAGTCCACCGACTCTGCCTCCAGCACCGCCACCACGTCTCGGGCGAACTCCTCCATCGTCCAGACCTCTCGGGTGGATCGTGACTCGCCATGCTCGGCGAGGTCGATCGCGAGCACCCGGTGGGTCCGCGGCAGATGGCTGGTCACCGCGTCGAAGTCGGTACGGCCACAGGCCCAGCCGTGGACGAGAACCAGGACCGGTCCCCCCACTGGACCACTGGCCGAGTACCGGATCGTCGTGTCACCCGAACGGTGAACCTCAAGGTCGGCCACGGTTCTGCTTCTTGACGCTGCTGCCATTCGGAACCTTCGTGCCACATCGTGATACATCGTGTCGTGCTGTAGCATGAGCGTAGTCACAGACCACATGGACCGTCAACGCCGACGCGTCTCGGTCGAAGGAGCCCTTCCTGATGTATGCAGCGTGGTACGACACCTCTGGGCCGGCCCGGGACGTACTTCAAACAGGCCATCTGCCCACACCGACACCCCATGAGGGCGAGGTCCTCGTCCAGGTCAAGGCGTCCGGCATCAACCCATCGGACTACAAGCGTCGCGGGGCCGCCCAGGTGCCCTCGGAATCGCGCGTCAGGACGGTGCCGCACAGCGATGGCTCCGGAGTGGTCGTGGAGGTCGGTGACGGGGTGGATCCGTCGTGGGTGGGCCGATCGGTCTGGATGTGGAATGCGGTCAACCGCAACGGTTACGCCGCCCCGCAACCGCGGGAGTGGGGCACGGCGGCGGAATTCGTGGCCCTTCCTGTGACCTGCGTGAGCGCCCTGCCGGACGGCACGAGTTTCGCGACCGGCGCGTGCCTCGGCGTACCGGCCTTCACCGCCTACGCGGCGGTCTTCGCGGAGGGGCCGGTGAAGGGCAGGACGGTCCTGGTGCAGGGCGGTGCGGGCGCTGTCGGCGAACTGGCGGTTCAGTTCGCGGCTCAGGCCGGAGCGACCGTGATAGCGACGGTCAGTTCGGACGGCAAGGCTCAGCGTGCGCGAGACGCCGGTGCACACCATGTCGTCAACTATCGCGAACGCGACGTGGTGGCAGCGGTCCGGGCCGTGGCGCCGACCGGAGTCGATCGCGTCATCGAAGTCGATTTCGCAGCCAACATCCGGGCGGACGCCGAAATGATCCAGCCCTACGGCGTGATCGCGAGTTACTCCTCGACGTCGGCCCCGGAGCCCCCACTGCCCTATTACGCCCTGCAGTACAAGGGCGTGTCGATACGGACGATCCAGGTCTTCACCATGCCGGCGTCGCTGCGCACCGCAGCCGTCGAAGCGATCACCACGAACCTCAAAAACAGAACATTGCGACCGACGATCGCGGCGTCCTTCCCTCTGGACCGGATAGCCCAGGCCCACGAGCTCGCGGAAAGCAGGCCGAACGGCAACGTCGTGCTGTCTCTGTGACGACCCGGCGACCCCGTCGCCCAGCACACTCTTCCTGGCCCGAGCGATCAACGGTCAGCGGTCAGCGGTCAGCGGTCGACGCGACACCCGGAACTCACCCGGCCCCGTGCCGCCGTCGGGCCGTCGCGCACGGCACAGTGGTATCCACCGCACCGAACGGATCAGGAAGTTGATGTCATGACCGACAAGCTCACTGTCAGTGTCCTGGGCACCGGGATCATGGGCGCCGCGATGGCCCGTAACCTCGCCCGTGCCGGACACGGCGTCAGGGCCTGGAACCGCAGCCACGACAAGGCCGAACCGCTCGCCGCCGACGGTGCGCACATCGCCCGTACGCCCGCCGAGGCGGTCGAGGGCGCCGATGTCGTCCTGACCATGCTGTACGACGGTCCCGTCGCGCTGGACGTGATGCGACAGGCCTCCCCCGCCCTGCGCGCCGGCACTCCGTGGGTGCAGTCGACGACCGCGGGCATCGCCGCCGTCGGTGAGCTGGCCGGTTTCGCCCGCGAGAAGGGCCTGCTCTTCTACGACGCGCCCGTACTCGGCACCCGGCAGCCCGCCGAGGCAGGGCAGTTGCTCGTCCTCGCCGCCGGTCCGAGCGACGGCCGGGACACCGTGGCGCCGGTCTTCGACGCGGTCGGCGCCCGTACGGTGTGGACCGGCGAGGACGGGGCAGCGGCCAGTGCGACCCGTCTCAAGCTCGTGGCCAACAGCTGGGTCATCGCCGCCACCACCGCGACCGGCGAGACCCTCGCCCTCGCCAAGGCACTCGGTGTCGATCCGCGGAGTTTCTTCGACGCCATCGCAGGTGGTCCGCTCGACATGGGGTATCTGCACGCCAAGAGCTCCCTCATCCTGGAGGACCGGTTGTCGCCGGCCGCCTTCGCCGTGTCCACCGCCGCCAAGGACGCCCGCCTGATCGTCGAGGCCGGCGAGCAGCACGGGGTGCGCCTCGACGTCGCGGCAGCGAGCGCCGAACGCTTCGCCCGCGCCGCCGCGCAGGGCCACGCCGACGAGGACATGGCCGCCGCCTACTTCGCGAGCTTCGACGAGGACTCCGAGGGCTGAGCCGCCACCGAGCCGGGCCCGAGCGCCGGCCCCTTACTCGTCGGCCGCTGACTCGCCGGCCCCTGACTCGTCGGCCACTGATCCGTCGGCGACTGGCTCGTGGCCACTGCCCGTCGGTCCGGTGGGGCCGGCGGGCGGTGCCGGTCAGCTCCGCCGCGGCGCTTGCGCCAACATCCGTTCCAGGACCGCCCGTTGCAGTGGCCGCACCTCACCATGCAGGGCGCGGCCCTTCTCGGTGAGAGACACGCGTACCCCGCGCCGGTCCTCCGCGCACATGCAGCGCTCCACGAGGCCGTCCTTCTCCAGACGGCCGATCACCCGCGACAGCGCACTCTGGCTCAGATGCACCCGCCCGGCGATCTCCTGGACGCGACAGGCGACGCCGCCGTCCGCGGACACCGCCGTGGCCAGTACGTCGAGGACCTCGAAGTCACTGGCCCCCAGGCCGTGTTGATGCAGGGCACGATCAAGTTCGCACAGTGTGCGCGCGTGCACCGCGAGGATGTCGCGCCACCGGTCCACGAGCCCCTGCTCGGCCTTCTCCGCAGCCGCCATGGCGGCACCCTACTACCGCCCGGCACCGGCGCTGTGTGCCGGCAGGCTTCCTTGCCGCGCCGGGCGCACAGCTGTGACACTCCCCCTATGGAACACACCAGGGGGCGACGGACCCAGTCCGAGCGGGACGCGATCACCGTGGAGATCGGGTACGCGCTGGCCAGCGCCGTGTTCGCGGCGGCGATCGTGTTCGGAGTCCTCGCCGGTCCCGCGCTGCTCTTCGACCTGCCGGGGGCGTTCGAAGACGTTCTGGTCGTCGCGGGGACGGCGCTCGCGGTCGTCCTCTTCCTTCTGCGGGTGGTCTCGGTGCTGATTCGTTTCCGGCAGGGGCCTCAGCCGAGCCAGCCCGGTCGCACCAGCCCCGACTCGTAGGCCAGCACGACCAGTTGGGCCCGGTCACGGGCGCCCAGCTTCACCATGGTGCGGCTCACATGGGTCTTGGCCGTCAGAGGGCTGACCACGAGACGCCGCGCGATCTCGGTGTTCGACAGTCCGATGCCGACCAGCGCCATCACCTCCCGCTCCCGCTCGGTGAGTTCGGCGAGCGCGTCCGCGGCCGCCGGTTCCTTGGAGCGGGCCGCGAACTCGGAGATCAGACGACGCGTCACGCCCGGCGAGAGCAGTGCGTCACCCTCGACGACCGCCCTGACGGCCCGCAGGAGTTCGTCGGGTTCGGTGTCCTTGACGAGAAAGCCGGACGCCCCGGCACGGATCGCCTCGAAGACATACTCGTCGAGTTCGAAAGTGGTGAGCATGACGACCCTGACGTCCCGCAGATCCGAGTCGTCGGTGATGCGCCGGGTCGCGGCGAGGCCGTCGAGCACCGGCATGCGGATGTCCATCAGGACGACGTCGGGCCGCAGTTCCCGTACTCCCCGCAGCGCCTCCACGCCGTCCGCGGCCTCGCCGGCGACCTCGATGTCGGGCTGGGCGTCGAGGAGCGCCTTGAAGCCTGCGCGGACCAGTGACTGGTCGTCGGCGAGCAGTACGCGGATCACGAGTTCTCCTTGGACGTGCGGGATGCGTCGGGCCCCGAGGGCTTCTCGGGTACCGGCGGTGTCTCGGCTGCCGAGGGGTTCTCAGGTACCGGCGGCGTCTCACGTACCGGCGGTGTTCCGGGCGATGCCCCCGGCACCCCGAGCGCGTTCTTCAGCGGGAGCACGGCCAGCACCCGGAAGCCGCCGTCCTCGCGTGGCCCGGCCTCGATGGTGCCACCCAGGGCCGCCGCCCGCTCCCGCATTCCGGCCAGCCCGTTGCCGCTGCCGCCCGCGTCCTCGCCGGTCGCCGGGCCGTCGTCGTCGACACGGAGCCGCAACGCGTCGCGCGTGCGGTCGACCCGCACGCGCGCGTGCCGGGAGCCGGAATGCCGCACGACGTTGGTCAACGCCTCCTGGACGATGCGGAAGGCGGCGAGGTCGGCACCCGGGGACAGGCGTCCGCCACCGCCCCGGTTCTCGACGGCGACGGTGAGGCCGGCGCTCGCGGCCTGTTCCACGAGTTCGGGAAGGCGGTCGAGCCCGGGCGCCGGGGCGCGCGGCGCGTCACCGGGCGCGCGAAGTGTGTCGAGCACCTGGCGCACCTCCCCCAGCGCCTCCTTGCTCGCGGCCTTGATGGTGATCAGCGCGGTCCGTGCCTGTTCCCGGTCGGAGTCGAGCAGCGCGAGACCGACGCCCGCCTGGACGTTGATGACCGAGATGCTGTGTGCCAGGACGTCGTGCAGTTCGCGGGCGATGCGCAGCCGTTCCTCGTCGGCACGCCGCCTGGCCGCCTGGCGGCGTTCGGCCCGATCGCGGTCCCACTGCTCACGGCGGACGCGGGCGAGTTCGGAGACCGCGACGATCGCCACCATCCAGGCGGCGATGGCGACCTCGTCGCCCCACGAGGAGGGCGCGTCGCCCTTCGGCGGCAGCCACCGGTAGAGCCAGTGCCCCACAAGCAGGTCGACCGTCCACAACGTGCCGAGCGCGGCCCAGGCCGCCCGGCGGTGCCCGGCGACGACCGCGCTGAAACAGGCGAGCGCGACCGTGAGGAAGATCGGCCCGTACGGGTGTCCCGCGCTGAAGTAGACAAGCGCCGAGGCGGCGGTACCGAACACCACGAACACCGGGTACCGCTGCCGCCACAGGAGCAGCAGACCGCCTCCGAGCAGCAGGGCACGCGCGAGGGCGTCGAGCTGCTCCCGGTCGGGCTGTTCGCGGGCGGCGTAGTTGCTGCCCACGAGGACGAACACGGTGAGGAACAGCGTCGAACGCCACGGCCAACGGGAGTGGCCGCCGCCCTCTTCGTCCTCGTCGCGGTGGTACCGCCACGGGGGCCCGTGCCGCCGGCCCCATGGTGGACCGCCCCTGGCCGAGGGGCGCCCGCCACGCCGGCGTGTGCGGTGCTCTTCCATACCCGCCACGCTAGACGTCACGGGCCGCCGGGCGCGTCAGCCGAGCGAGGTGATCACTCGTACTCCCGGCGGAGTACGACACGCGCTGCGGCCGGGGCCCGGCCCGCCCCGCCAGGGCCGCGACCCACCCCGCCGGGGCAGAAGCCGGCGGTCAGCGGTCGATCCTCGTCAGGGCGCGCTCCGCCATCGGATGCGAGCGCACCATCTCGCCCAGCGAGGTGGAGCCACGGGTGATACCCGCGAACGCCTTCCACGCCGGCCGGAAGCCGGTGAGGGCGGCATGGAACACCCCGGGCCGGCGAGCGAAGATCGCGAGCATGCGCTTGCCGATGCTCATCTCCACACCCAGCCCCGCCTTGATCGCGAAGGCGTAGTTCAGTGCCTGCCGCCGCGTGTCCACGGCGTCGTGGGCCTCGGCGATCCGCACCGCCCACTCCCCCGCGAGCCGCCCGGAACGCAGCGCGAAGGAGATGCCCTCGCGGGTCCACGGCTCCAGGAGTCCCGCCGCGTCCCCGCACACCAGCACGCGTCCCCGCGACAGTGGCGAGTCGTCCGCGCGGCAGCGCGTCAGATGCCCGGAGGAGACGCTGGGCTCGAAGCCGGCCAGGCCGAGCCGGGCGATGAAGTCCTCCAAGTACCGCTTGGTGGCGGCGCCTTCGCCCCGCGCCGAGATCACCCCGACGGTGAGGGTGTCGCCCTTGGGGAACACCCATCCGTAACTGCCCGGAAGAGGGCCCCAGTCGATGAGGACCCGCCCCTTCCAGTCCTCGGCGACCGTCTCCGGCACCGGGATCTCCGCCTCCAGGCCGAGGTCCACCTGGTCAAGTTTGACTCCGACATGCGCTCCTATTCTGCTGGCACTGCCGTCCGCGCCGACCACCGCCCGCGCCAGCAGCGTCTCGCCGTCCTGGAGGACGACGGCGACCGAGCGCCGGTCGGGGACCGCCGAGCCGTGCTGTTCCACTCGGGTGACCGTGACGCCCGTACGCAGTTCGGCGCCCGCCTTCTGCGCGTGCTCGACGAGCTGCTGGTCGAACTCCGGCCGGTTGATGAGCCCGAAGAGCATCTGCTTGGAGCGCCGGGTCCGCGCGAACCTGCCGTCGAGCGAGAACGTGATCGCGTGGACCCGGTCCCGGAACGGCAGCTCGAAACCGGGTGGCAGTGCGTCACGGGTCGGTCCGATGATGCCGCCGCCGCACGTTTTGTAACGGGGCAGCTCGGCTTTCTCCAGCAGCAGGACGCTGCGCCCCGCGACCGCTGCCGCATAGGCGGCCGAGGCGCCCGCCGGCCCCGCCCCGACCACGACGACGTCCCATACCTGTTGTGCGTCGTCCGAAGAGTTGTTGCTGCTCACGATGGTCTGCTGCTCCGATCCAGCCGCCTGCCGCACCTGCTCCACGCATCCTACGGCGGCGTCCGGCGAAGACCGCTGTGGGAGGATCGGCAGCGTATGCAGCGCGCACACCCGTTACGCGCACGCATTCGCGCCCGTACCCATTCTCGTACAACGTCGCACCCACAAGGAGCGTGCCCATGACGTCGAATCCGGTCGCCGAGACCGTCGCCTCTCTCATGCCAAGGGCGAGGGCGGAGCTCACCGAGCTGGTGGCCTTCAAGTCGGTGGCGGACTTCGAGCAGTTCCCCAGGAGCGAGAGCGAGGGCGCCGCGAACTGGGTGGCCGACGCGCTGCGCGCCGAGGGTTTCCAGGACGTCGCACTGCTCGACACCCCTGACGGCACGCAGTCGGCGTACGGCTTCCTGCCCGGTCCCGAGGGCTCGAAGACCGTTCTCCTGTACGCGCACTACGACGTGCAGCCGCCGCTCGACGAGGACGGCTGGGAGACACCGCCGTTCGAGCTGACCGAGCGGGACGGCCGCTGGTACGGACGCGGGGCCGCCGACTGCAAGGGCGGCGTGGTCATGCACCTGCTGGCGCTGCGCGCCCTCAAGGCGAACGGCGGCATCCCGGTCGGCGTCAAGGTGATCGCGGAGGGTTCGGAGGAACAGGGCACGGGCGGCCTGGAGCGGTACGCCGAGGACCACCCCGAGCTGCTGACGGCCGACACGATCGTCATCGGCGACGCCGGCAACTTCCGGGTCGGCGTGCCGACGGTCACCACCGCACTGCGCGGCATGACGCTCGTCCGCGTCCGGGTCGACACCCTCGAAGGCAACCTGCACTCCGGCCAGTTCGGCGGCGCGGCACCCGACGCGCTGGGCGCGCTGATCCGCATACTCGACTCGCTGCGTGCCGAGGACGGTTCGACGACGGTCGACGGGCTCACGAGCGCCGCGCAGTGGGACGGACTGCAGTACGACGAGACGCAGTTCCGCAAGGACGCCAAGGTCCTCGACGGGGTGGAACTGATCGGCTCGGGCACGGTCGCCGACCGCATCTGGGCGGGGCCCTCCGTGACCGTGCTCGGCATCGACTGCCCGCCGGTGGTCGGCGCCACGCCGTCCGTGCAGGCGGGCGCCCGCGCGCTGGTCAGCCTGCGCGTGCCGCCGGGCGTGGACGCCGTCGAGGCGACCAAGCTGCTTGAGGCCCACCTGGCGGCGCACACCCCGTGGGGAGCGCGGGTGAGCACCGAGCAGATCGGTCAGGGGCAGGCGTTCCGCGCCGACACCACGAGCCCCGCGTACGCAGCGATGGCGGAGGCGATGGGCGTCGCGTACGACGGCGCGGAGATGCAGTACGCAGGCCAGGGCGGGTCCATCCCGCTGTGCAACACCCTCGCGTCCCTGTACCCGCGGGCGGAGATCCTCCTGATCGGGCTGAGCGAGCCGGAGGCGCAGATCCACGCCGTGAACGAGAGCGTGTCGCCCGACGAGCTGGAGCGGCTCGCCGTGGCGGAGGCGCTGTTCCTGCGGAACTACGCGGCGAGCTGAGCGAGTTCGCGTCCGCCGGGAAGCGCCGGAACAGTCTGGGAGCAGGGGCGCAGCCCCACTCCCAGCGGTCCCGCGTCGGGAGCAGGGGCGCAGCCCCGCTCCCAGGGGCGCGGGGAACTGCGCGACCAGCCACACCCCACCCGCAGACGTCGGACGACCTGAAGGAACGAACGCCCCGCGGCCGGAGCGCGGCGGGCGCCGCCGGGCTCGGGTGGGCGGCGGGCGACGGACGCCGCTATCCCCGCGGCACCCCGGCCTCCAGGTACAGCGCCGCACCCCGCGCCCGCGCGCGCAGTGCCCAGCGCAGTCGCTCGTAGCGGATGGGCGGCAGGAGTGCGGCTGCCTCCTCCTCGGTGACGAAGCGCCAGTCACGCAGTTCGGGGCCCGGCAGCAGCATCCGCCGGGCTTCGCCTCCGTCGAGCCTGCCACCGTCGTAGAGGAGGCGCAGGCCGCCGTAGCCGGGGGGTGCCGGTGGCTCCCAGTCGACGACCAGCAGGTGGGGGACGTCGGCGAGCCGGATGCCGGTCTCCTCGGCGACCTCGCGTATGCCCGCGCGCGCGGGTGCCTCGCCGGATTCGACGACGCCGCCGGGGAACTCCCAGCCGGCCTTGTACGTCGGGTCGACGAGCAGCACACGGTCCTGCTCGTCGAAGAGGAGCACTCCCGCCGCGACGGTCTCCGAGGTGGGCTCCGGGGTCTGCACGATGTCGCAGACCGGTACGGAGCCGTCGCTCACGGCCTCGGCGACGCGTACGGCGGTCTCGTACGGGGTGAGCGTGCTGTTGTCGACGAGGTGGGCGTCCACGGTGAGCCAGCCGGCGAGGGCGGCGTGGTAGGGCTCGATGTGGTCGTACGACCACTGGCGCACCCGTATCTCCCCGTCGGGGAGGTCCGGCGGGACCTCCCGGCAGGCTATTCGCTCGCGCAGGATCGTTTCCGCCGGGGCGAGGAGCACATGGCGTACCGCGATCCTGCGCGACGCGAGCCCGCCGAAGATCTCGTCGCGGTAGTCCTGGCGGAGCAGTGTCATGGGGACCACGAGTACGCCGCCGAGTTCGGAGAGCATCGCGGCCGCGGTGTCGACCACGAGCCGCCGCCAGATCGGCAGGTCCTGGAGGTCGCCGACCTCGGCGAGGTGCTTGGCGGGCAGGAGGTGCGCCAGCCCGGCGCCGATGAGCTCGGGGTCGAAAAGTGTGCTGTTCGGGATCAGGTCGATCAGTTCCCGTGCGGTGGTGGTCTTCCCCGCACCGAACGCACCGTTGACCCAGACGATCACGGTTCCCCCCTCTGCTGTTGGCCCCCTGAGGCTTGCCCGCTCCAGCCTGCCACGGAAACCAGGTCCTGATGAGGTCGCGTTCGACGCGTCGAACACGCACCACGAGCCCGGCCCTCGACGGGCCGGGCTCGTGGTCGGAACAGGACGGAAGAGCCGGTCAGCCCTCCTGTTCCAGGGGATTGCCGTCCATCGCCAGGCTGTCGTCGCTGATCGTTCGGTCGACGGTGCTGACGGTGTCCTGGAGGTCCAGGTTGCCGAGGGCGTCACCGCCGAGGGAGTGGGACGGAGTGACGGCCGCCACCACGAAACCTGTGGCGAGGGACGCGATGGCGAGCATGCTGCGCTTCTTCATGCCCGGTTCAACTGCCGACCCGCCCATGGGTCACGGCCGGACCGCCCGGAAGTACGACCGGACCGGCCGGAACCCGGAGGTACGACCGGACCGTCCGGAGGTATGGCCGGACCGTCCGGAAGTCCGGAACACCCCGCGGCGCTCGCCCTGCGACGCGGAGAAGCAGCCGCACGCCTCGCCGCGTCCCGGGACGACCTCTCACGCCGGCCGGCCGACGCCCCTCGTATCGGCGTATCGGCGTGTCGCGGCCTGTCGGCCTGTCGGCCTGTCGGCCTGTCGGCGTGTCGGCGTGTCAGCCGGCCACGCCCGCCGTCCGCGTGCCCGACATGCGACTGAGCGCAGCGGCCGCCGCGCCCACCAGGCCGGCGTCCGTCCCCATCTGAGCGGGCGTCACGGTGAGCCGCTGTACGAACGACAGCGTGGCGTAGTCGCGCAGTGCCGCTCGCAGGGGTGCGAACAGGACCTCGCCGGCCTTGCCCACGCCCCCGCCGATCACCGCGATGTCGATCTCCACGAGGGTCGCGGTCGCCGCGATGCCCGCCGCCAGGGCCTGCGCGGCACGTTCGAAGGAGGCCGTCGCGACCGGGTCGCCGGCGCGGGCGGCAGCGGCCACGGCTGCCGCCGAGGTGTCCCCCTCGGGACCCGGCCGCCAGCCGCCCTCGATGGCGCGGCGCGCGATGTTCGGTCCACTGGCGAGGCGCTCGACGCACCCGCGGGACCCGCACGGGCACAGGTCGCCGTCGAGGTCCACGCTGATGTGGCCGATGTGACCGGAGTTGCCCGTGGGTCCGGGACGCAACTGTCCGCCGAGGACCAGGCCGCCACCGACGCCGGTCGAGACGACCATGCAGAGCGCGTTGTCGTGACCGCGGGCCGCGCCCTGCCAGTGCTCGGCCGCCGTGATCGCCACCCCGTCACCGATCAGCTCGACGGGCAGCGCGTCCGTCACGGCACGGACCCGCTCGACGAGGGGGTAGTCGCGCCAGCCGGGTACGTTCACGGGGCTCACGGTGCCTGCCGAGGCGTCCACGGGTCCCGCGCTGCCGATGCCGACCGCCGCGGCCCTGCTCCACAGCGGTGAGGCGGTCAGCTCGCCGAGTACGGCCTCGACGGCCCGTATGACGATGTCGCCGTGCTCCTGCGCGGGCGTCGGCCGCTGGGCGCGCAGCAGGATCCGGCCGTGGCCGTCCACCAGCGCTCCGGCGATCTTGGTACCGCCGATGTCGAGCGCGGCAACGAGGTCGGTGTGCATCAGTGTCAGTTCTCCCGATCGGATCCCGATTGGACCATGAGGAAAGGGCAGGCCGGTCACGCGGTGCGGGGAGGGCGGGCCGGAGAATGCGATGGTCAGTCTCTCCCGCATCTGACAACGTTGTCCAGGCTCTATGCTCGACGGCACATCCCGATCCGGTGTCCACCGGGCCCGTCGGGACCGACGCAGCCCCATGGACTACAGGACAGGACAGCGCATCGTGGCCGAGACCGCCCGCCGAACCGAGAGCCGCTACGGCAACCGTCCGACGATGAAGGACGTCGCCGCGCGTGCCGGGGTCGGCCTGAAGACGGTATCGCGCGTAGTCAACGGCGAGCCCGGCGTCACCCCGGACACCGAGCGCCGGGTCCAGGAGGCGATCGACGCGCTGGGCTTCCGGCGCAACGACAGCGCGCGGGTGCTCCGCAAGGGCCGCACCGCGAGCATCGGGCTGGTCCTGGAGGACCTGGCGGACCCGTTCTACGGCCCGCTGAGCCGGGCGGTGGAGGAGGTGGCCCGTGCCCACGGCGCTCTGTTGATCAACGGTTCGAGCGCCGAGGACCCGGAACGCGAGCAGGAACTGGTCCTCGCGCTGTGCGCGCGCCGCGTGGACGGGCTGGTCGTCATCCCGGCCGGTGACGACCACCGCTATCTGGAGCCCGAGATAAAGGCGGGCGTCGCCACGGTGTTCGTGGACCGCCCGGCCGGGCAGATCGACGCGGACGTCGTACTCTCCGACAGTTTCGGCGGTGCGCGCGACGGTGTCGCCCACCTCGTCGCGCACGGGCACCGCCGGATCGGGTTCATCGGAGACATGCCCCGCATCCACACCGCCGCCGAGCGTCTGCGCGGTTATCGCGCCGCCATGGAGGACGCCGGCATTCCGGTGGCGGACGACTGGATGTCCCTGGGCGTCACCGACCCGCAGCGGGTCCGCCGGGCGGCCGAGACCATGCTCTCGGGCACCTCCCCCGTGACCGCGGTCTTCGCGGGCAACAACCGCGTGACGGTGACGGTCGTACGCGTCATCGCCGAGCGCGGTCGCCCCGTCGCCCTGGTCGGCTTCGACGACATCGAGCTCGCCGACCTCCTCCAGCCCGGAGTCACCGTCGTCGCGCAGGATGCCGCCCAGCTGGGCCGCACCGCCGCCGACCGCCTGTTCCGCCAGCTCGACGGCTCGCTCCTGCGGCCCGAACGCATCGAGCTCCCGACACGCCTGATCACCCGCGGCTCGGGCGAACTGCCGCCGTCCGCCTGATACACAGAGCGCATGGAGTACACGGAACACATGGAGGGGGACGCGGGGGACACGGAGGACATGGGGCTCCGGTACGAGCCCGTCGACCGCACCCTCGAAGCCCTCGGCCTGGCCGTGGCACCGTGCGACCACCCTCTGGTCTATCCCGGCGCCTGGCCCGAGGAGTCGGGGGTCCTCGACGGGGACCGGCTGCTGCCGCTGACCCGCCGCACGTTCCCGGGCCGGGTCCCCGTCCTCGCGGTCGGCTCCAACGCCTCCCCCGCTCAGCTCCGGTACAAGATGCGGCAGTACGAGCTGTCGTCCCCGATCCCTCTGGTGAAGGCACGCGTCACGGGCCTGAAGATCGGCGTGTCGGCGCACGTCAGCGTCATGGGATACATGTCCGCGGCACCCTTTCGCGCCCCCGGACACACCCGGGAGCTGTTCGTCACCTGGCTGGACCCGGCGCAGCTGGCCGCGGTCGACGCGAGCGAGGGAGTCACCCGGCCGTCAGGTGCGTACGATCGCGTGCTGCTGCCCGCCACCGGCTTCCGGGTCGAGCTGGAGTCGGGCGAGCTGCTCGACGACGTCCACCTCTACGTGAACCGCCATGGCGTCCTCCACGACGGCACCGGGACTCCGCGCGAGCATCCGGGCGAGCGCAGACTGCTCACCGAACTGCTGGCGGAGTCACCGGAGTTGAGGGAGCTGTTCGGCTCCACGCCGGAGGAGTTCTGCTCCCGGGCGCGCGGCGCTCCGCGGCTCTGCGCCGAGGGGACCCGGCTCTTCGCCCGGCAGGGGCGCACGACGGCTTCCGGCCTGGAGGCGTACGTGGGCGTGGGCGGGGCCGGAGTGTCGTTCGTACGCGGTCAGCAGACAGGCAGTCCTGGCAGCGGTGAGTCGTTGTCGCCGCCCTTGATGTAGACGTCGCTGACGTAGACGCCGGTGTTGCCGCTGTCGTCGTCGGTCTTCGCCCACCAGGTGTTCGTCCACTGCCCGGAGGTCTCGCGGCGCCCCAGGTTCTGCTGGCAGTAGAAGTAGTTGGTGCCGGTGTTGAGCGTGCCCGCCTGTGCTCCCGCGGCGGTGTAGGACGTCGCGGTCTTCCAGACCTGGCAGTTGTACTTGCCGCCGCCGATGGCATGGCAGACCGGTGCGGGACTTGCCTCGTCCCCTCCGCCTGCCGTACCGCCGCCCGAACTCCCTCCCGTCGTACCGCCGTCGGTGCCTTCGGGCGAGGGAGCGGGGGCCTTGTCCGTCGGCTCGGCGTCCTCGGCGCGGTCGGGCTTCTCGCTCGGTGACGAGGACTTCTTCTTGTCGCCCTGTTCCGTGGGCGACGCGCCGTCCGTCAGGTCGACCGAGCCTCGGGAGGCACCCGGGGAGGCGGTGTCGCCCGCGCTCCGGGAGGCCTCGGGCGACCCGGCGGCGGTCCCGGACCCGTCGGAGTTCTTCAGCAGGGCGAGGGCGACGCCGGTCGCGGCCAGCACGACGGTGACGGCCACGGCGGCGAGCAGGACGCGGCCCTTGCCGCGTCGGGAGTTGGCAGGGGCAGCCGGGATTGCGGGGGTGGCTGAGGCGGGCGTGGCCGGACCGGCCGCATGAGGCATCGGTTCCGGCGGTCCGAAGCCTCCGGAGCCGGGTGACCCGCTCGGTCCGGCGGACACCGGGGCGGCCGGGGTACCGGACGCGCCCGCGTACGGAGCAGAACCGGACGCCGGGGTGGCGGACGCACCCGGATACGGAGCGGCACCGAAGCCCGTAGCCCCGAAACCCGGAGTGCCGGAGGCGCCCGCATGCGGACTGCCGGACTCCGGATGGTCCGCCCCGGGGTCCGCGGGCCCGAACGCCGGCGCATCCGCGCCCTGTTGCTGCGGCGGCGGTCCGAAGCCCGGCGGTGGCGCCGGTACGTTCCGCTCGGTCGTGTCCCGGGCCGGCGGTGCGGGCGGTGCCTGCGGCCTCAGTCCGCGGGTCGCCGAGTCGCGGTCGGTCGTCCCCCCGGCCACCGCTTCCAGCAGTTCACCCGCCTGACCGGCATCCGGACGGGCCTCGGGCCGCTTGTCCATCAGCTGCCGCAGCACGGGACCGAGCGGCCCGGCGCGCCGCGGTTCCGGCAGCGGTTCGACCACGATCGCCGTCAGCGTGGACCACGTGGACGTACGACGGAACGGCGAGACCCCCTCGACGGCCGCGTAGAGCGTGGCGCCCAGCGCCCAGATGTCCGAGGCGGGGCCCGGCTCGTGGCCCTGGGCGCGCTCGGGTGCCAGGTAGTCCAGGGAGCCGACCAGTTCACCGCTGCGCGTGAGGTGCGCGGTGGAACCGTCGCCGGGGTCCTCCATCGTCGCGATGCCGAAGTCCGTGAGGACGACCCGGCCGGAGCGGTCGAGGAGGATGTTGCCGGGCTTCACGTCACGGTGCAGGACCCCTGCTCTGTGGGCCGCGGCGAGTGCGTCCACGACCTTCGCGCCGATATCGGCTGCCTCACGGGCGTCGAGGGTGCCGCGCTCGCGCAGGACGTCGTCCAGGGAGGGCCCGTCCACCAGCTCCATCACGATCAGAGGGCGGCCGTCGATCTCGGCCACGTCGTGCACGGCGACGACGCCGGGGTGGCGCACCCTGGCCGCCGCGCGTGCCTCGCGCTGCATGCGCAGCCCCAGGTCGGCCAGTTCGGGCGCGCCGGCGTCCGTATAGGTACGCAGTTCCTTGACCGCCACCTCGCGGCCGAGCACCTCGTCGAGGGCACGCCAGACCACACCCATGCCGCCGCGGCCCAGTTGCGCCAGGACGCGGTAGCGCCCGACCAGGAGCCGCCCGATCCCCTCCGGCTGTTGCGCCTCCCCGAGTGGGCCCTTCTCGCCGTGTCGTTCCGTCTCTCCGGGCCGGTCCGTCTCCCCCGGCTCGTGGTTCTCCCCCGCAGACACCGCTGCCCCGTTCCCCGTTTCCTGTTCCCTGTGGCACTCAATGAAGTGCCGACCAGACTACGGGGAGGCGGTGACGGCGGAAGCCGATGGCCGCGGCTGTGACAGGGCCGCTACCTGGCCGAGACGGTCAGGTCGGCGCGCCGCGGCACCGCGAAACCCTCCAGGTCCGCGCGTGTGAGCCCGGTGGCCCGTGCCACCTCCGCGATGTCGAGGGCCCCGCAGTCCAGGCCACGCAGCAGGTAACCGCTGAGCGCCTTGGCGGTGGCGGGCTCGTCCAGCACGTCGCCGCCGGCGCGGTGGGCGTACGCGACGAGCCGCGCCGCGGCCTGCTCGAATCCCTCGCGGTAGAAGGCGAACACGGCCGCGTACCTGGTCGGGAGGTGACCGGGGTGCATGTCCCAGCCCTGGTAATAGGCGCGGGCGAGAGCGCGGCGGGTGAGCCCGTGATGCAGGCGCCAGGCGTCGTGGACCTTGGATGTCGGGCCGACCGGCAGCACGTTGGTGGAGCCGTCCGAGACACGCACGCCCGTGCCTGCGGCCGCGACCTGCATGATCGCCTTGGCGTGGTCGGCGGCCGGGTGGTCACTGGCCTGGTACGCGGCGGAGACGCCGAGACAGGCGCTGTAGTCGAAGGTCCCGTAGTGCAGTCCGGTGGCGCGGCCCCCGGCGGCCTGGATCATACGGGCCACGGTCGCCGTGCCGTCGGTGGCGAGGATGGACTGGCTGGTCTCGATCTGGATCTCGAACCCGATCCGGCCCCGGTCGAGACCGTGTGCCTTCTCGAACTCCTCCAGCAGCCGCACCATCGCGGTGACCTGCTCCGCGTACGTCACCTTCGGCAGCGTCAGCGCCAGCCCGGCGGGCAGCCCGCCGGCCGCCATCAGCCCGGTGAGGAAGATGTCGAGCGTGCGGATGCCCCGGTCGCGGACCGGCGCCTCCATGCACTTCATCCGGATGCCCATGTACGGGGCCGCCGTGCCCTCCTCGTACGCCTCCGCGATCAGCCGGGCCGCGCGGGCCGCCGCCTCGTCCTCCTCGGCGTCGGGGCGCGGGCCGTAGCCGTCCTCGAAGTCGACGCGCAGGTCTTCCACGGGTTCGCGCTCCAGCTTGGCGCGTACGCGGTCGTACACGGGCGCCGCGAGATCGTCGGAGAGGCCGAGGACGGCGGCGAAGGAGGCGGCGTCGGGCGCGTGCTCGTCGAGGGCGGCGAGGGCCTGGTCGCCCCAGGAGCGGATGGTGCCGGCGGTGAAGGCGTCCCCGGGGACGTACACGGTGTGGACGGGCTGACGGATGCCGGGGTCTCCGGGGTAACGGCGCTCCAACTCGGCGTCGACCGGGGCGAGGGAGGCGCTGATCTCCTCGCTCACGGTGCCCGCGAGGCTGGTGGCCACCTTCTCCTGCTGACCCTGACCCATTCCACACCCTCTCGTTTTCCGCTACGCGGAATCAACAATCCGTAGAGCGAAGTTATCCGCGACCTTCCGGCTGGTCAACACCCACATTCTCGCTGGAACGCTCCCAGAATCCCCGCTCCCCGGCCTCGAAGCCGGCCACTCACGAGAACGCGGACTTCCCTCGGGGTCCATCCCGACATCTCGACATGTTCACGCCCAACTTCGAGACTGCGGAGCGTACGACTCGACCGACAGCCCCCCGCAGAACCGCCATTGGCCACAGAAGGAGCATCCCGTGCCCCATCACAGCCGAGTCACGCGTCGCCTGGGACTCAAGGCGGCGCTCACCGCCGCGGTCGCCCTGCCCCTGGCCGGCACAGCGTTCTCCAGGTCGCCCGCCTCGGCGGCGGACCGCCGTGGCCGGCTGGAGGTCATGTCGTTCAACCTGCGGTACGCGAGCACCGCCGAACCCAACAGCTGGGCCGTCCGCCGTCCCGTCACCCGTGAACTGCTGCGCCAGGAACGGCCCCACGTCATCGGCACCCAGGAAGGCCTCTACCAGCAGGTGCGCGACATCGGGGCGGACCTCGGCGCGCACTACGAATGGATCGGCACAGGTCGCGCGGGCGGCAGCCGGGACGAGTTCATGACGGTCTTCTACGACACCCGCAGACTCGCGCCGGTCGCGTACGACCACTTCTGGCTCTCCGACACGCCCGACGTGATCGGCTCGAACACCTGGGGCGGCGGGTCCATACGCATGGTGACCTGGGTCCGCTTCCGCGATCTGCGGGACGGGCAGCGGGAGTTCTACTTCCTCAACACCCACCTGGACAACGCCAGTCAGAACGCACGCGCGCGTGCCGCGGCCCTGATCGCCGAGCGGATCGCGGGCCTCGACCGCTCCCTGCCGCTGGTGGTGACCGGCGACTTCAACGTCGCCGCCCACCGGAACCCGGTCTACGACACGATGCTCGGCGCCGGACTCCTCGACACCTGGGACACGGCGGCCGAACGGAGCAGGCTGTACGCCACGTTCCACGGTTACCGGCCGCTGACCCCGGACGGCGACCGCATCGACTGGATCCTCGCCTCGCCCGGCGTGAGCACGCACCGGGCGTCGATCAACACCTTCTCCGCGGACGGCCAGTTCCCGAGCGACCATCTGCCCGTACAGGCGTCGCTGACCCTGGCGTGAGCGGGGCCTCCGCCTCCTGCATGCGGCGAGGCCCCCGCGACCGTGCCGGGACGCGGTGTCCCGTACCGGTCGCGGAGGCCTCGTCCCGGGGAGAGTGCTCAGCCCTTGCGGGTCTTGATCTCCTCGGTGAGCTGCGGGACGACCTCGAAGAGGTCGCCGACGACGCCGTAGTCGACGAGGTCGAAGATCGGGGCCTCGGCGTCCTTGTTGACCGCCACGATCGTCTTGGAGGTCTGCATGCCGGCGCGGTGCTGGATCGCGCCGGAGATGCCGGAGGCGATGTACAGCTGCGGGGACACGCTCTTGCCGGTCTGGCCCACCTGGTTGGTGTGCGGGTACCAGCCGGCGTCGACGGCGGCGCGCGAGGCGCCGACGGCCGCGCCGAGGGAGTCGGCCAGCGCCTCGATGACCGAGAAGTTCTCGGCGCCGTTGACGCCTCGGCCGCCGGAGACCACGATCGCGGCCTCGGTCAGCTCGGGGCGCCCCGTCGACTCGCGCGGGGTGCGGCCGGTCACCTTCGTGCCGGTCGCCTGGTCCGAGAACGTGACGGACAGCGCCTCGACCGCGCCGGCTGCCGGGGCGGCCTCCACGGCGGCCGAGTTCGGCTTGACCGTGATGACCGGGGTGCCCTTGGAGACACGGGTCTTGGTGGTGTAAGAGGCGGCGAACGCGGACTGCGTGGCCACCGGGCCCTGGTCGCCGGCCTCCAGGTCGACGGCGTCGGTGAGGATGCCGGAGCCGATACGGACCGCGAGACGGGCGGCGATCTCCTTGCCCTCGGCCGAGGAGGGCACGAGCACAGCGGCCGGGGACACCGTCTCGTACGCGGCCTGCAGCGCGTCCACCTTCGGTACGACGAGGTAGTCGGCGTACTCGGCGGCCTCGTGCGTGAGGACCCTGACGGCGCCGTGCTCGGCGAGTACGGCGGCGGTGTCCGCGGCGCCGTTGCCCAGCGCGACGGCGACGGGCTCGCCGAGACGGCGGGCCAGCGTCAGCAGTTCCAGGGTGGGCTTGCGGACGGCACCGTCCACGTGGTCGACGTAGACGAGAACTTCAGCCATGGGACTTCTTCTCTCCTGCTTGCGGAAGATCTTGCGAAAGATGAGGGGCGCTCAGGGAGCCTGCGGCGGGCACGCGGTCCTAGATGAACTTCTGGCCCGCCAGGAACTCGGCGAGCTGCTTGCCGCCCTCGCCCTCGTCCTTGACGATCGTGCCCGCGGTACGCGCCGGGCGCTCGGTGGCGCCGTCGACCTTGGTCCAGGAGCCGTCGAGGCCGACCTCGTCCGCCTCGATCTCCAGGTCCTCCAGGTCCCAGGACTGCACCGGCTTCTTCTTCGCCGCCATGATGCCCTTGAAGGAGGGGTAACGCGCCTCGCCCGACTGGTCGGTGACCGACACGACCGCGGGCAGCGAGGCTTCGAGCTGCTCGGAGGCGCTGTCGCCGTCACGGCGGCCCTTCACGACGCCGTCCTCGACGGAGACCTCGGAGAGCAGCGTGACCTGCGGGACGCCCAGGCGCTCGGCGAGCAGGGCCGGGAGCACGCCCATGGTGCCGTCGGTGGAGGCCATGCCGGAGATGACCAGGTCGTAGCCGGCCTTCTCGATCGCCTTGGCCAGCACCAGCGACGTACCGATGGCGTCCGTGCCGTGCAGGTCGTCGTCCTCGACGTGGACGGCCTTGTCCGCGCCCATGGACAGCGCCTTGCGCAGTGCGTCCTTGGCGTCCTCGGGGCCCACGGTCAGCACGGTGATCTCCGCGTCGTCCGCCGCGTCGGCGATCTGCAGCGCCTGCTCGACCGCGTACTCGTCGAGCTCCGACAACAGGCCGTCCACGTCGTCACGGTCGACGGTCAGGTCCTTGGCGAAGTGCCGGTCGCCAGTGGCGTCGGGCACATGCTTCACAGTGACAACGATCCTCAAGCTCACGCCGGCTCTCCTACTGCATCGTCTTTTTCTGGACTGCCTGCTCATGGGCAGCATAGGCGCCTGAAGCGGCCGTTCCCGGTGGGGGCGACCCACGCTCCGAGCGAGATATTACTCGCCAGTACGCACCTACTACGCTCCCGCAAGTGGTTCCCACTAAGCAAGCGCTTTGAACTGTGACCTTCGCAACGCAGCGTAACCGGAAGTCGATACCCTCACGAAAACGCCCTCATGCACGCGCTCATGGAAACGCCCTCATGGATGCGCGCCCTGCCCGTCATTCCCGCAGTCCGTTGAAGCGCCCCTGGTGGTACAGCAGAGGACGCCCGGCACCCGCGGGGTCCCCGAGCACCACCTCGGCCAGCACGATGCGGTGGTCCCCGGCCGGGACACGGGTGACGATCCGGCACATCAGCCAGGCGAGTACGCCGTCGAGCACGGGAACGCCTTCGGGGCCCTCCCGCCAGACGGTGGGCTCGCCGAAACGGTCGGCGCCGCTGCGGGCGAAGGTGGCGGCCAGGTCCTGCTGATGCTCGCCGAGCACATGGACGCCCACGTGGTCCGTCCGGGAGATCGCCGGCCAGCTGGAGGCGGCGGTGCCGACGCCGAAGGAGATCAGCGGGGGCTCGGCGGACACGGAGGCGAGCGAGGTGGCGGTGAAGCCCACGGGCCCCTGGTCGCCCCGCGCGGTGATCACGGCGACGCCTGCCGCGTGTTGCCGGAAGACGGAGCGGAGCAGGTCGGGGGAGGCGAGTCGGGAGGTGCGGAGATCGGGCGTGGCCGTCATGCAGTTGTCCTTCTCGAAGCCGGGAGCGGGGACGGTCCTGGGCTGCTCAGCGGCCCGGACAGCGCCCGTCCGCCCCGCGGACGAGGGCCGCGGCCCGACGGCGTGCACGCTCGGAGAGAAGGGGTTCCATGGGCATACGGTCAGACTGACGATAGGTGGTGGATGCAGTCAAGTGCGTCCCGGTATGTGGGAGATGCGTCACCGAGGGCCTCCAGCCTCACGATCAGGGGGTCCCGACCGCCTCACCGAGCGCGGCGATCACGTCCGCCTTGCGCGGCAGTCCGGTCGCGCGGCGCACGATGTGGCCGTCGGCGTCGAGGACGAGCACGGTCGGCGTCTTGAGGATGTCCAGTTCACGCACGAGGGCGAGGCGGTCCTCGGCGTCGATCTCGACGTGCCGCACGCCCGGGACCATCCCGGCCACCTCACCGAGCACCCTGCGGGTCGCCCTGCAGGGGGCGCAGAACGCACTGGAGAACTGGACGAGGGTGGCCCGCTCGCCGAGGTCCTCGCCCAACTCGGCCGCGCCCAGCCGCTTTCCGCCGTCCCGTACGCGCACTCTCACTCTGCCGCTCCGCCGTCGGTTCAGCACTCCGAAGGCGCTCGCCACCGCGAGCACCACCACACACACCACAAGCCCGGTCATCCCCGGCTTCAGCGTTCACGAGGCCGCAAAGATTCCCGTGACTCCCGAAGTCTCCCTGCGGAATACTTGATTCATGAACATCGACGCGAGAGGGCCGCGCTTCGGAGCGGCCGTGACGACCGTGATCCTGGCGGCCGTACTGATCACCGGCAGCGCCTGGCTGCTCGCCTGGCAGACGCTGGCGTTCGCGCTCGGCGCGGCGGGAGGCGTCGGCCGCTCCCCGTACGGCCTGTTCTTCCGTGGGGTCGTACGGCCCCGGATCGGGCCGCCGACGGAGTTCGAGGCGCCCGAGCCACCGAGGTTCGCCCAGGCGGTCGGGCTCGCGTTCGCGGTCATCGGTCTCGTCGGATACACGGTCGGCCCCGAGTGGCTGGGGCTCACGGCGGCCGGGGCGGCCCTCGCGGCGGCGTTTCTCAACGCGGCGTTCGGGTACTGCCTCGGATGCGAGATGTACCTGCTGGTGCGACGAGTGGCGGTTCGCGCAGAGTAAAGGCGCCGCAAAACACCGAGGTGGGTGGATCAAGGGGGACGTGACGAGAATCTCGCCAATCTCCGGCACCAGGACTGGTCACTCGTCCGTTCTTGGGGCACGATCTGCGCAATGCCGTAAACCTACGGCAGCGTAAGTTTCCCGCCGGGAGCCCCCCTTCCCAGGCAGAACAGAGAGAAGGGTCCACTCCGTCCATGGCTGAGCTTGTCTACCGTCCCGCCATCGGTGCCGCCCGGACGTTGTTCAAGGCCTGGGACCTGAAGATCGATCTCAAGGGATCGGAGAACATCCCGCGCTCGGGCGGCGCGGTGCTGGTGAGCAACCACATCAGTTATCTCGACTTCATCTTCGACGGCCTCACCGCCCTGCCGCAGAAGCGCCTGGTCCGCTTCATGGCGAAGGAATCCGTGTTCCGGCACAAGATCTCCGGCCCCCTGATGCGCAACATGAAGCACATCCCGGTGGACCGCGAGAAGGGCGAGACGGCGTACGCGCACGCGCTGGACTCGCTGCGCTCGGGTGAAATCATCGGCGTCTTCCCCGAGGCCACGATCTCCCAGTCGTTCACGCTGAAGAGCTTCAAGTCGGGCGCCGCGCGCATGGCCCAGGAGGCGGGCGTCCCGCTGATCCCGATGGCCGTGTGGGGCACGCAGCGGCTGTGGACCAAGGGCCACCCGCGCAACTTCAAGCGCAGCCACATCCCGATCACCATCCGCGTCGGCGAGGCGATCGAGGCCTCGCGCGACAAGTACGCGGGCGCGATCACCCGGCAGCTGCGCGAGCGCGTGCAGGAACTCCTGGAAGCGGCGCAGCGCGCCTATCCCGTACGCCCCAGGGACGCGCACGACACGTGGTGGATGCCGGCGCACCTCGGCGGCACGGCTCCGACACCTGAAGAGGTGAAGGCCGCCGAGGCCCGCTGAGCCGCTGCCGCGGGGCCTGGACGGTGATCCGGTCCTGGCCCGGGCGGAGATCCATCAGAAGGGCCCTAGCGGGCCATCTCCTCCTTGAGTGCCGCCACGAAGCCGTCGACGTCGTCCTCTGTCGTGTCGAAGGCGCACATCCAGCGGACGTCTCCCGCGGTCTCGTCCCAGAAGTAGAAGCGGTACCGCTTCTGCAGGCGCTCGCTCACGTCGTGGGGCAGCCGGGCGAAGACCGCGTTGGCCTGCACCGGGTACAGGATCTCGACCCCGTGCACCGCGCGCACCCCCTCGGCGAGACGCTCCGCCATCTCGTTGGCGTGGCGGGCGTTGCGCAGCCACAGGTCCTTGCTGAGCAGGGCTTCCAACTGCACGGACACGAAGCGCGCCTTGGAGGCGAGCTGCATCGACAGCTTGCGCAGATGCTTCATGTGGCTGACGGCGTCCGCGTCGAGGACGACGACGGCCTCGCCGAACAGCGCGCCGTTCTTCGTGCCGCCGAAGGACAGGACGTCCACGCCGACCGCGTTGGTGAACGCCCGCATCGGTACGTCCAGGGAGGCGGCCGCGTTGGCTATCCGGGCCCCGTCGAGGTGCACCTTCATGCCGTGCCGGTGGGCGTGGTCACAGATCGCGCGGACCTCGTCGGGGGTGTAGACCGTGCCCAGTTCGGTGTTCTGGGTGATCGACACGACCTGCGGCATCGCCCGGTGCTCGTCGTCCCAGCCGTACGCCTGCCGGTCGATCAGCTCGGGGGTGAGCTTGCCGTCGGGCGTGGGCACCGTGAGCAGCTTCAGCCCGCCCATGCGCTCGGGAGCGCCGCCCTCGTCGACGTTGATGTGCGCGCTCTCCGCGCAGATCACCGCACCCCAGCGGTCGGTGAGCGCCTGCAGTGCCACGACGTTGGCGCCCGTGCCGTTGAAGACGGGGAACGCCTCGGCGCCCGCGCCGAAGTGGCCGCGCATCACCTGCTGGAGGTGGCCGGTGTAGTCGTCCTCGCCGTACGCGATCTGGTGTCCGCCGTTGGCCAGGGCCAGGGCGGCGAGCACCTCGGGGTGGGCCCCCGCGTAGTTGTCGCTGGCGAAGCCGCGCACCTGCGGGTCGTGGCGCCGCCGGGCGTCCGTCTTCGGTGGGTTCACGGCTTCTCGGTCAGCCACAGACGCTTTCCGTTCACTTCGGGGGCGGGCTGGTCCCAGACACCGGCGATGGCCTCGGCCAGGTCCTTGACGTCCGTGAAGCCCGCGAACTTGGCGTTCGGGCGCTCGGCGCGCATCGCGTCGTGCACCAGCGCCTTCACGACCAGGATGGCGGCCGCGGACGTCGGCCCGTCGGCGCCGCCCGCGATCCCCGCCTTGCGGAAGTAGTCGGCCATGGCCAGCGTCCACGCCTCGGCGGCGGCCTTGGCGGCCGCGTACGCGGCGTTGCCCGCGGTGGGCTTGCCGGCGCCCGCGGCGCTGATCAGGACGTACCGGCCGCGGTCGCTGCGCTGCAGGGCCTCGTGGAAGGCGAGGGACGTGTGCTGCACGGTGCGGATGAGCAGCAGTTCCAGCAGGTCCCAGTCGTCGAGACTGGTCTTGGTGAAGGTCTCGCTGCCGCGCCAGCCGCCGACGAGGTGGACGAGGCCGTCGACCCGCCCGAAGTCCTTCTCGACGCGGGTGGCCCAGTCTTTCGCGGAGTCCCGGTCGAGCAGGTCGACCGTGTCGCCGACGACGGTGGCGCCGCCGTGCGCGTAGCGGGCCGCGTCCACGGCCTCGGCCAGCCGCACGGGATCGTTGTCGGAGCCGACCACCACGGCACCGGCCTCGGCGAGCCGCAGCAGGGTCGCCCGGCCCACGGGCCCGCCCGCGCCGGCCACCGCGATCACCGCGCCGCTCAGCGCCCCGTTACCGTTCGCCATGATCCTCGCCTCCTGAGCAGTGTTCCCGACTCGGTCGCTCACGCGGCCGACCGCTCGACACTCGCAGCGGTGATGCCCCGGGTCGAGGCGATCACGTTCTTCAGCTTCTTGGAGAGTGCCTCATAGAACATGCTCAGGGGAAACTCGTCCGGAAGCACGTCGTCCACCAGTTTCCGCGGCGGCAGCGACACGTCGAGGGCGTCGGGGCCCTTGGCCCAGCGGGAACCCGGGTGCGGGGCGAGGTACTGGGACACCAGGTCGTACGCGGCGAACCAGTGGACCAGTTTCGGACGGTCGATGCCGTCGCGGTACAGCTTCTCGATCTCGGCGCACAGCTCGTTGGTGACCTGCGGGGCGCGCTGCCAGTCGATGAACAGCTTGTTGTCGGTCCAGCGCACGACATCGTGCTTGTGCAGGTAGGCGAAGAGCAGCTGCCCGCCGAGGCCGTCGTAGTTGCGGACGCGGTCTCCGGTCACGGGGAAGCGGAACATCCGGTCGAAGAGCACCGCGTACTGGACGTCACGGCCCTGCGGGAAGCCGTCGGCCTCCAGCTTCACGGCCTCCCTGAAGGCGGTGAGGTCGCAGCGCAGCTCCTCCAGGCCGTACATCCAGAACGGCTGGCGCTGCTTGATCATGAAGGGGTCGAAGGGCAGGTCGCCGTGGCTGTGGGTGCGGTCGTGGACCATGTCCCACAGGACGAAGGCCTGCTCGCAGCGTGTCTGGTCGCCGACCATCTCACGGATGTCGTCGGGCAGTTCGAGGCCGAGCGTGCCGACGGCGGCCTCGGTGACCCGGCGGAAGCGGGCGGCCTCGCGGTCGCAGAAGATGCCGCCCCAGCTGAACCGCTCCGGGGCCTCGCGCACGGCGATGGTCTCGGGGAAGAGGACGGCCGAGTTGGTGTCGTATCCGGCGGTGAAGTCCTCGAAGGTGATGCCGCAGAACAGCGGGTTGTCGTAGCGGGTGCGCTCCAGGTCGGCCAGCCAGTCGGGCCAGACCATGCGCAGCACGACCGCTTCGAAGTTGCGGTCCGGATTGCCGTTCTGCGTGTACATCGGGAAGAGGACCAGGTGCTCAAGGCCGTCCTCGCGGTGCGCAGCGGGCTGGAAGGCCAGCAGCGAGTCGAGGAAGTCGGGCACCCGGAAACCGCCGTCGCTCCAGTGGCGCAGGTCCTTGACGAGCGCGGCGTGGTACTCGGCGTCGTGCGGGACGAGCGGCGACAGCTCCTGTACGGCGTCCATGACCCGGCGCACGGCCAGTTCGATGTCGGCCGGGTCGGGGGCACTCTCGGCGTCGAAGTCGATCGAGCCGTCCTTCGACTGCCATGGCCGGATTCGCTCCACGGCGTCCTTGAGCACGGGCCATGCCGGGTGGTTCACCACCCTGCTCCGGGGAGGAACCCGCTCCTCCGCACCCACCTGCACAAGAATTTCCGTCATGACCCATCCTCCACGGGAGAACCTCGCGTAGGGACACGGTATGCGTGCGGGACTCTCCGCCACAAGTGGAGACTCGGGAGATTGTCCCGTCACCTCGCGACTTCACCGCTATTTTTCCTGCGAGAAACCGTTGAGGCGATTACTTCGGCCGTTCGCTGGGTAGCCGCCGAGTTCCGGCCAGTCCCCTGGCGACGTCCGGTCAACCCGCCGGGGACTCGCCCACGAGGGGGTGAGCCCGAAAGGGTGCGGCAGGGCCCGCTCGCGCGGCGGGAAGGCCTCATTCCCGGCCACCGGAGCGGGTCCAACGCCGGTCGGGACCATTAAGCTGCGGCCTTGCCGCGTGGGCACGGGACCGCAGCACGCGGCAGCCGAGCCGCCGTCGACGGAAGCGGAGTCAACCCTTGAACTTCCTCACCATCGGTCATCGCGGAATCATGGGTGTCGAACCGGAGAACACCCTTCGTTCCTTCACCGCCGCCCAGCAGGCGGGCCTCGACCTGATCGAGCTGGATCTGCATCTGAGCAAGGACGGCGCGCTCGTCGTCATGCACGACGCCGACGTGGACCGTACGACCGACGGTTCCGGGCCGATCGCCGAGAAGACCCTCGCCGAGCTGCGGG
Source organism: Streptomyces aurantiacus (assembly GCF_001418335.1). Classification (GTDB taxonomy): domain Bacteria; phylum Actinomycetota; class Actinomycetes; order Streptomycetales; family Streptomycetaceae; genus Streptomyces; species Streptomyces aurantiacus. The sequence goes on from NZ_LIPP01000174.1 coordinate 42,567, forward strand.
TGCTGGACGCGGGACGCGGTGAGCGCGTCCCGGTGTTCGAGGAGGTCCTGGACGCCGTCACGGCCCCGCTCCAGGCCGAGATCAAGGACGTGGCCGCGGCCCGGGCACTCGCCGAGGTCATGAACCGGCGCGACCTGGTCGGCCGGGTCGAGGTCCTGTCCTTCCACGACGAGGCGATCGCCGAGATCGCGCGGCTCGTGCCCGGCGTCCGCACGGCGCTGGTCGCCAGCCGCTATGGCATCGATGTCGTCGAGCGGGCGACCGCGGTCGGCGCCACGACCCTCGTGCTGAACATCCGGCGGCTGACCCTGGAGGTCGTCGAGCGCGCGCGCAAGTCGGACCTGCGGATCATCGGCTGGGTCGTGAACACCCAGGACCATCTGCGGCTGGTCCGCGCCCTGGAGCTGGACGGCGCGACCACCGACTACCCGGAAATCAAACGCACCGGCCGCTTCACGGCGTGACCGTCGACAGCGTGACGACCAGCCGAAACGACTAAGCGAGCGGCTGTCCGAGCGGCTTCGCCAGGAGCTCGAACCGCAGGTCGTCGCGCTGTGGGACGCCGAACCGCTCGTCGCCGTACGGGAAGGGAGTCGTCTCTCCCGTACGGCGGTAGCCGCGCCGCTCGTACCAGGCGATGAGGTCCTCACGCACGGATATCACCGTCATGTGCATCTCCGTGACGCCCCAGGTCTCCTGGGCCAGCCGCTCCGCCTCGGCGATGATCACCTTGCCGAGCCCCGCTCCCTGGAGCGCGGGGCTGACCGCGAACATGCCGAAGAACGCGTGCGTACCGCGGTGTTCGAGCTGGCAGCAGGCGACCACCGCGCCGTCGCGCTCGACGATCAGCAGGCGGCTGTCGGGCGACCTGACGACCGCCAGGACGCCCTCCGGGTCCGTCCGCTGCCCCTCCAGTATGTCTGCCTCGGTGGTCCAGCCTGCGCGGCTGGAGTCGCCTCGGTAGGCCGACTCGACCAGTGCGACGAGGGTGTCCACGTCGGCGTCGACGGCGTCACGGAAGGTCAGTCCGTCGATGGTCGGTCCGTCGGGGGCGATGTGCATGGAACATTCTCCGATCTCGGCGCGGCCCGGGCACCGATGAGAGTAACGCTCCCGTCGCTGCCGTCGCTGCCGTCGCTCCCTTCAGAAGCCCTCTAGGCTCGGGGCGCATGGTGCATGTACTGAGCAGCCGGACCTTGCTCCGCCCCACCGACCCCGAGCGATCCCGTGCCTTCTACGGCGAGAAGCTCGGTCTGCCCGTCTACCGCGAGTTCGGTACGGGCCCCGAGCGCGGCACCGTCTACTTCCTCGGCGGCGGCTTCCTGGAGATCTCGGGCCGTTCCGGGGAACCCCCCTCCCCCGCCGTCAAGCTGTGGCTGCAGGTGGCCGACGTGACGGCGGTGTACGAGGAACTCGTGGCCGCGGGGATCGAGGTGCGCCGGCCGCCGGTGAAGGAGCCGTGGGGGCTCGTCGAGATGTGGCTCGCGGACCCGGACGGAACAGAGATCGTCATCTGTGAGGTCCCGGAAGATCATCCCCTGCGGTACCGCCCTTGAGGCCGGCTCTGAGCGCGGTAGGGGCGAGTCCCGCAGTCCCGCAGGGGTCGGCCCCGCCTTGCTCAGCCCGCGGCGCTCAGCCCGCCGCCGTGCTCGCCGTCAGCGCCTCGCGGAGCCAGGAGTCCGCGCCGCCGAGGGTCAGGTCCGGCGTCAGCTCCCCTGCCAGCTGCCAGTAGCGGGACATCACCGGGTGATCCGCCGCGGCGAGGCGCACGGTGAGGGCGCGGCGGAAGGCGGGGCTGTCGCGGGTGCCGCCGTCGCGGGCGTGGGCGGCGACATAGCAGTCCAGCGCCTCGCCGGGACCGGGGGCGCGGCCGGCCCGCAGGGCGGCGTCCACCAGGTGGTACGCCTCGTGCAGGCCGTCGTAGAGCAGGTCCGGGTGTGCGGCGGTGACGGGCCGGTGGGACACGAGGCAGCGGTCGGTGGCGGCCGTCGCCAGGGCGTGGATGCGGGCGAAGGCGAGGACCTGGTCCGCGGTCGGGTCGGCCGAGGGCTGCGGGACGGCCCGCTCGGTGACGGCGGCGCGGAGCCGGGCGGAGAGGCGGACCGGCAGCACGCGGCGCCAGTAGTGCGCGAGGGCGGACGTGCTGGGCGGGACGCTGACCGCCCCGATCAGCTCCAGGCGTTCCGCGAGCTGCTCCGGGGCGCCGTCCTGGAGTGCCCGCAGTGCGGCCTCGCGCCAGCGCAGGGCGGCGAGCTCGGTGCCGAGGTCGTCCAGCCGGCGCGCCACGACGGCCTCCAGGGTGTCCCCGCGGTCGAGGAGCCGCCCGATCTCGGGGACGGGCACGCCGAGCGAGCGCAGCGCGCGGATCGTGCGCAGGCGGGCCGGCGCCTCGGGGCCGTACCTGCGGTGGCCGCCACCGCTGCGCGAGGCCTCGGGCAGCAGGCCCCGGTCGGAGTAGAAGCGCACGGTTTTGACCGTGGTCCCCGCCCCCGCGGCGAGGTCGCCGATGCTCAGGGCGCCGTCAGCTGGCAAGGGTTGCACCTCCCTCAGGGGGAGTTCCTAGGGTACCCACGACGCATTCACCCCCTGGAGGTGCTGATGTCCGTGTTCATCCTGGTCTCCGGCCCGTTCACCGACGGACGGATCTGGAGCGAGGTGGTCGGACGGCTGCGGGAGTCGGGCGCCGAGGCGTACCCGGTGACCCTGAGCAGACAGCCCGAGGCCGGTCTTCGGACGCATGTCGAGGACGTGGTCCGGCTGATCGACTCCCTGGCGCCGAGCGGCGAGCTGGTGCTGGTCGGCCACGACTACGCCGTCCACCCCGTGCTGGGCGCGGCGGACCGCCGCCCGGAGCGGGTGGCGCGGATCGTTCACCTGGACGCCGGGCTGCCGCAGGACGGGGATACGGCGCTGGCCCTGGTGCAGGACCCGTCGGTGCACGACCTGCTGCGTGCGGAGGACGCCGGGCCCCTCCCACCGCCGGAACCGGACCAGTGGCAGCTGTGGGGCAGCACGGAAGGGCTGTCGGCAGGGCAGTTGGAGCTGCTGAGCCGGCTGGCCGCCCCGCAGCCGCCGCGTACCCTGACGCAGCCGCTGCGGCTGATCGGCGCCGCCGCGACCGTACCGACCAGCGGAATCCTGTGCACGGCGGGCGGGATGACCCTGGAGCTGGTCGAGGCGCTGGTACGCACGGGTCCGCCGCAGCTGCGGAAGCTGGCCGATCCGCGGGTGGGGTTCTTCGAACTGGCCACCGGCCACTGGCCGATGCTCTCCTGCCCGGACGAACTGGCCGGGGTGCTGCTCCGCGCGGCAGCGGGCGAGGGGCGGCGGCTGACCGTACCTGAGTGCGAGGCGCCGTCCCGGCGGCCCTTCCTGCTCGACGCCCCGGAGCGGACGCGGGTGCGCAGCGGGCGGGTGGACCTGCACCTGCCGGAACCGGGAGGTGCGCAAGAGCCCCGTCCCGCGGTGCTGTTCGTGCACGGCGGCCCGGTGCCGCCCGACCTCGTGCCGGCGCCGCGCGACTCCGCGTTCTACGTCGGATACGCCCGGTACGCGGCGAGCCTGGGCGCGGTGGGCGCGGTCGTGGAGCACCGTCTGCACGGCATCACCGACTACGCGCGGGCCGCGGACGACGTGGCCGAGGCCGTCGGACTGCTGCGGGCCGACCACCGTGTGGACGCGCGGCGCATCGCGGTGTGGTTCTTCTCCGGCGCGGGGCTGCTCGCCGCGGACTGGATCGCCGACCCGCCCCCATGGCTGCGCTGCCTGGCCCTCACCTACCCGATCCTGGCGCCGCTGCCGGGCTGGGGCGCGGTCGGTCCCCGCTTCGGCCCGGTCGGCGCGCTCCGCGCCGGCGACGGGACGCCGCCGCCTCTCGTGCTCACCCGGGCGGGCCTGGAGACGCCGCAGATCGCCGCCACGGTGGCGGAGTTCGTGACCGCGGCCGAGGAGACGAAGGCCCCGGTCGAGATCATCGACGTCCCGCACGGCCGCCACGGCTTCGAGACCCACGAACCGACGGACGAGTCCCGGGAGGCCGTGGCCCTGGCCGTGCGCACGGTGCTCAGCCATCTGGAGCGGCCGTCGTGACCGCCCCCCTCCCCGCCACCGGTACTGATCGTCCTCAGTGTTCCTCGCGCTGCGGCACCACCGTGTACTTCGGGTCCTCCGCCGACGCGACGCCCGCGGCGAAGACCCCGAAGCGGGTGCAGGCCGAACCGGCCAGCAGGGCCAGACCGCTCGCGGCGGCTGCCGGGCGGTGGCGGCCCAGCAGGACCGCGCCGGCGGCGCCCGCGAGGGTGAGGGTCCTGGCCGTACGGAGCAGGGTGCCCGCGCGGCCCTCACGGTAGGTCTCCGCGACCATGCCGAGGCGGTGTTCGGCGGCCCGGTCGGTCGCCGTCTCGGCCGCCGCGGCCAGGGCGGCGGCGCAGCGGGCGGGGGCGGATTCGCCCGGGGGCCCGGCCACGAGGGCCATCCCGGCCGCGGCGGCCGTCGCCGAGGCGGCGAACAGATAGGGCAGTTCACGGTGGGCGCCGTGCCAGGCGGGGACGGCCGTGTCCGCCGCGAGGACGGCGGTGTACGTGGCGACGGCCGGGCCCAGCAGCGCGGCGCCCGCGGTCGCGGCCGTGCCGGTTCTGGGGAGCCGGCCGGTGACGGCGGTGAGGGCCGCCACGCCGGACAGCGGACCGTAGACGCTGAGCAGCCATGAGCCCATGCTCATCGGCGAGGTCGGTTTGAAGACGCGCAGCATGTGGGTGAAGCGGCCCGGCCTGCCCAGGTCGTGGATGAGCGCCGCCGCGGAGCACGACACGGCGGCGGCCGAGGACACCTTCAGGGCCGTCGCCGTTCTGCGTCGCCCTGTCAGCTGCGAGGCCGCCGCCAGGACCGAGCCGGCGCCCGCGAGCCCGCCCAGGAAGAAGTACCCGGCGATGTCGGTCGCGGACCAGGACGGCGGTTTGATCACGGGCCGTCCGTAGTACGACGCGAACTCGGCGCGCGGGACCATCGCCTGCTCGCCCTTCGTTCCCCTCGCCCCCTTCATGAGGTCCTCTTCCGTCGGGCGAGCGCCGGCAGGACGAAGGACAGGGCGGCGGTCCCGAGGAGGGAGAGGGCCGCCGCGCCCGCGTGCTTCCACATGGCGGGCAGGTCGCGGGTGGTGACCCGGGGCTTCGGCGGCAGGCCGTAGACCTCGGGCTCGTCGAGCAGCAGGAAGAACGCGCCGTCGCCGCCCACTCCGTCGTCCGGGTCGTGGCCGTACAGGCGCGCGTCGCTCACGCCCGCCTCGTGCAGCTGGTCGACCCGCAGGGCGGCCCGCTCGCGCAGTTCGTCCAGCGGGCCGAACTGGATCGACTCCGTCGGGCAGGCCTTCGCACAGGCCGGTTCCTGTCCGGCGCCGAGCCGGTCGTAGCACATGGTGCACTTGAACACCCGTCCGTCGGCGGGCCGTTGCTCGATGACGCCGTACGGGCAGGCCGGCACGCAGTAGCCGCAGCCGTTGCAGATGTCCTCCTGGACGACGACCGTGCCGAACTCCGTGCGGAAGAGGGAGCCGGTCGGGCAGACGTCGAGGCAGGCGGCGTGGGTGCAGTGCTTGCACACGTCGGAGGACATCAGCCAGCGGAACTCGCCGTCGGCGGGCGGGGGTTCGGGTGGCCCGTCGGCGAGCGGCAGTTGGGTCCGGCCCTCGGGCGCCGGTCGCGCCGGCTGCTCGATGAACGCCACGTGCCGCCACGTCGAGGCGCCGAGCGCCTGCGTGTTGTCGTACGACATGCCGGTCAGGGAGAGGCCGTCCTCCGGGATGGCGTTCCACTCCTTGCAGGCCACCTCGCAGGCCTTGCAGCCGATGCACACGGAGGTGTCCGTGAAGAACCCCACCCGTTCCCGGCCGTCGCCCGCCTGCGCCGTCCCCGCCGTCCCCGCTGTCCCTGTCGTGCCTGTCGTCCCTGTCGTCCCTGTCGTGCCTGTCGTCTCCGTCATGTACGGGTCTCCGTTCCGGTGGCGGCGGTGATCCCCGCGCGGGTGCGGTACTCGGCCAGCAGCCGGGGCAGTTCGGGTCCGCGCGGGCGGCGGCCCGGGCGGATGTCGGCGGTGAGGGCCTTGTCCTCCTGGATATGGGCGTTGGGGTCGAGCGTGATGGCCACGAGTTCGTTGGCCGCGTCGCCCTTGGACAGGCCGTTCGGGCCCCAGTGGAAGGGCAGTCCGATCTGATGCACGGTGCGGCCCCGCACGGTCAGCGGCCGGATCCGCCCGGTGACCAGCACCCGTGCCTCGACCGCTCCCCGTGCCGTGACGATCGTGGCCCAGCCGGTGTGCGTGAGACCGCGCTCGGCCGCCAGCTCGGGCGAGATCTCGCAGAAGAACTCGGGCTGCAGCTCGGCGAGGTACGGGGACCAGCGGCTCATCCCGCCCGCCGTGAAGTGCTCGGTCAGCCGGTAGGTGGTGACGATGTACGGGAAGACGTCCGAGCCCTGCTCGTCACCGCTCGGGTGGTGGCGGTTGCCCTCGTGCGGCAGCAGCTGCCGGGCCGGGTTGCGGGTGGTCGAGGGGTGCAGGGCGTTGCGGAACGGCGAGTCCTGCGGCTCGTAGTGCGTGGGCAGCGGACCGTCCTCAAGGCCCGCGGGCGCGTACAGCCAGCCCTTGCCGTCGGCCTGCATGATGAACGGGTCGTCGCCGCGCAGCGCGTCCGGGCCCGTCGCGTCCGGGTCCGGCACATGGCCCGGGGCCCGGTCGGGCACGAAGTCGGGGACGTCGTGGCCGGTCCACTTCCCCTCCGCCTCGTCCCACCAGACGTACGCCTTGCGCTCGCTCCAGGGGGTGCCGTCGGGCGCGGCGGAGGCACGGTTGTAGAGGATGCGCCGGTTGGCGGGCCAGGCCCAGGCCCATTCGGCGGCGACCCAGTCCTGCTCCGACTCCGGTTTTCTGCGGGCGGCCTGGTTGACGCCGTCCGCGTACACACCGCAGTAGATCCAGCAGCCGCACCGCGTGGAACCGTCGTCCTTGAGTTCGGTGTACGCGCTCAGCGGGCTGCCGTCCGCGGCGTGTCCGTTGATCTCGCCGAGCACCGAGGCCGCCTGGGGTTCGCGCAGCGGGCCGTCCACCGGGTAGTCCCAGGTGAGGTCCTGGACCGGTCGGTCCATCGGGTCGGTGGAGCCGGCCAGCCTCTCCTTGATGCGGCGGCCCAGGTGGTACATGAACCACAGGTCGCTGCGCGCGTCGCCCTCGGGTTCGACGGCCGCGTGGTGCCACTGCACCCAGCGGTTGGTGTTGGTGAAGGAGCCCGACTTCTCCGTGTGCGCGGCGGCGGGGAAGAAGAAGACCTCCGTGCCGATCTCCTCGGTGCGCAGCTCCCCGTTCTCGATCTCGGGTCCGTCCTGCCACCAGGTCGCCGACTCGATGAGCGAGAAATCGCGGACGACGAGCCACTCCAGCTGTGCCATGCCGAGCCGCTGGAGCCGGGTGTTCGCCGAGCCGACCGCCGGGTTCTCGCCCATCAGGAAGTAGCCCTTGCAGACGCCGTCGAGCTGCGCCAGGACGGTGTCGTAGGTCGAGTGGGAGCCGGTGAGCCGGGGCAGGTGGTCGAAGCAGAAGTCGTTCTCGGGGGTGGCCGCGTCGCCGTAGTAGGCCTTGAGGAGGCTGACGAAGTAGGCCCGCATGTTGCCCCAGAAGCCTTTGTCCGTACGGCTCGCCGTGATCAGGTCGTCGAAGGTCTCGTTCTCGTGGGCGTACGGCATGGGCAGATAGCCGGGCAGCAGGTTGAACAGGGTCGGGATGTCGCTGGAGCCCTGGATGGAGGCGTGGCCGCGCAGGGCCTGGATGCCGCCGCCGGGCCGGCCGATGTTGCCGAGGAGCAGCTGAAGGATGCTCGCGGCGCGGATGTACTGGGAGCCCACCGAGTGCTGGGTCCAGCCGACCGCGTAGACGAAGGCGCTGGTGCGCTCGCGGCCGGAGCTGGAGGTCAGCTCGTCGCACACCCGCAGGAAGGTCTCGCGGGGTACGCCGCAGACGTCCTCGACCAGTTCGGGCGTGTAGCGGGCGTAGTGCCGCTTGAGGACCTGGTAGACGCAGCGCGGGTGCTGGAGTGTCTCGTCGGACGGGGCGCGGCGGCCGGTCCTGGCTCCGCCCGAGCCGTGTGCCTCGGGGCCCGCCGCCTTGCGCACCCGGTCCTCGTACTGTTCGTCGGCCTCGCCGGTGGGCTGCTGGACCTCGACGCCCTCGTACTGCCAGCTGTGCGGGTCGTAGTGGTGCTTGTCCTCGTCGAAGCCGGAGAAGACTCCGTCGAGGTCCTCGGTGTCGCGGAAGTCCTCGCCGACCAGGGCCGCCGCGTTGGTGTAGTGCAGGACGTACTCGCGGAAGTCCTTCTCCTCGGTGAGGACGTGGTTGATGATCCCGCCGAGGAAGGCGATGTCGGTTCCGGCCCGGAGCGGGACGTGCAGGTCGGCGAGGGCGCTGGTGCGGGTGAAGCGCGGGTCGACGTTGATGATGCGGGCTCCGCGCGCCTTGGCCTCCATGACCCACTGGAAGCCGACCGGGTGGCACTCGGCGAAGTTGGAGCCCTGGATGACGACGCAGTCGGCGTGCTGGAGGTCCTGCATGAAGGTGGTGGCGCCGCCCCGGCCGAAGGAGGTGCCGAGGCCGGCCACGGTGGAGCTGTGGCAGACCCGGGCCTGGTTCTCCACCTGGACCACGCCGAGGCCGGTCAGCAACTTCTTGATCAGGTAGTTCTCCTCGTTGTCGAGGGTCGCGCCGCCCAGGCTCGCGATACCGAGCGTGCGGGCCGTACGCAGCCCCTCGTGCTCCCACTCCCAGGTGCGGCGCCGCGTCTCGACCACCCGGTCGGCGACCATGTCCATCGCCGTCTCCAGGTCGAGGGGCTCCCATTCGGTGCCGTACGGGCGGCGATGGAGCACTTGGTGGAGGCGGGCGTCGCCGGTGGTGAGCTGGAGGGTCGCCGAGCCTTTCGGGCAGAGGCGGCCGCGGCTGATCGGCGAGTCCGGGTCGCCCTCGATCTGGACGACCTTGTCGTCCTTCACGTACACCTGCTGACCGCAGCCGACGGCACAGTACGGGCAGACGGACCGGGCGACCCGGTCGGCCGTCTCGGTGCGCGGGCGCAGCTGCTGGGTGCGCGCCGAGGTGACGGCGCTGCCGCGGCCCAGTGGGTCCGCCCCGGTGAGCTGACGGTAGACGGGCCAGTCCTGGAGCCGCTTGCGCACACCCACGGTGCTTCCTCCGCCGGTCGTTCGGTTGTTTCTTTCGTGCGGTTGTTCTTTCGTGGTCAGCCGGTCGTCGGTCCCGGTCAGCCCTTGCAGAGGCAGAACGGGTGGCCCGCGGGGTCCGCGTACACGCGGAAGCCCCGGGTGCCGCCCTCGTCGTCCAGGTCGAGCGGGGTGGCGCCGAGGGCCAGCACCTGGGCCTGGGCCGCGCCGATGTCCGGCACGTCGAAGTCGAGGTGCAGCTGCTGGGAGTTGGAGTCGGCGTTCGGCCAGTCCGGCGGGCGGTGGTCCGGGACCCGCTGGAAGGAGATGCGGTGCCCGCCGGGCGCGTAGAGGTCGTACCAGTTGTCGTTGTACGGCTTGACCTCGCCGCCCAGGACGCTCGCGTAGAACTCCGCCAGGGCGGGCGGGTCCGGGCAGTCGAGTGCTACGAGGCTGTACGTGGCGATGGCCATGCTGATCCCTTCGTTGCGGAGTT
>NZ_LIPP01000175.1 GCF_001418335.1 Streptomyces aurantiacus
GGTCCGTGTCCTCGATTGAGGTGCGTGGCACGGGGATGTGGCGGGGTTCGGTTTCGTTACCTGGGGTTTTGTTCGGTTCTGGGCGGGCGTTGTGCTCCCGTGGGGTTGGGGCGTCGCCGTCGTCGTCGTACTCGCCGAAGGGGTTCGTGTTGTTCACCGGGTACCCCCTTGTTCGGGCGGCGTTCCGGAGCGGCCTGCGTCGTGGGCCGTGGACAGGAGTTGGAGGCCCAGGCGCAGGCGGCGGCGCGCCTCGTCCTCGGTGACGCCCAGGTCGGCAGCGGTCTGGCGGTAGTCGCGGCGCTGGAAGTAGGCGAGTTCCAGTGCGGCGCGCAGTGGCGTGGGCATGGACGTGACGATGTAGTCGGCGCGCGCGGCCACCGAGGCGCGGCGGACCCTGCGCTCCAGTTCCTCCGTGTCGTCGGGGTTGGTGGGGTCGGCGGTGCCGTCGTGGGCGAGCGCGGCGGTCTCCGTGGTGCGCAGGCGTTGTACGGCGAGGCGGTGGGTGAGTGTGGCGACCCAGGAACGCAGAGGGCCCTGTTTGGGGTCGTACGACTCGGGGTTCTCCCAGACGTGCGCGAAGACCTCACGCGTGATGCCGTCGGCCGCGCGTTCGTCTCCGAGCACACGGTGGGCAAGGCCGTGCACGAGCGAAGCGAATCGGTCATAGAACTCGCCGAGTGCGGCAGCCTCTCCCCGTGCGAGCCGCTGCTGCATCTTGCGGTCCCAGCGGGGTGGCGTGTCCCTCATGGCCATACGGCCCCCTCGCCCCTGCTCGTGCCGTGCGCCTGTCCCTGTGCCTGCCCGGTACCTGCCCGTGTACCCACCGGATTCTCCTCTCCGGCTTCCTCCCGAATGTAGTCGGCACCTGTGACGACGCACGCCCCTTTATGGCAATGCGCGCCCCTGGAGAGGGCTCGGGTGGTAGAGGCCTGAACGTGGAGTGTGGGAGTGAACTCACAGTGTGGAGGCGGATGTCCCATTTGCACCGATCGGGTCGGTGCGGAGCTGACCGGAACTGCCCGGCCGGGGCATGTTTCGATTCGGCATTCGGTGTTTCATGGGATGAAGGGCGGGGCAGCCACGCCCCAGGGAAGCGAAGGAACGGCTTCCGTTTCCGGGTCCGGCCGTAACCGGGCCGTCCGGTCCGACATCGTCGAGCGAGGGACAGACGCGTGGCGCTCAGGGTGACCGAAGGCGAACAGCGCGGCTGGACCGTCGTGCGTGTTTCGGGCGAGATGGATCTGGTGACGTCGCCCGTGCTGCGGCAGCGGATGCACCGCGCGGTGGCCGACGGACGACACGATGTCGTCCTCGACCTGTCCGAGGTGCTGTTCTGCGACTCCAGCGGCGTCGGCGTCCTGATCGCCGGCCGCCGGCTGATCCGCTCCTGCCAGGGACGTCTCCGGCTGGTCCTTCCCGCCCAGGGCGCGGACGGGGGCGCCTACCGGTCGAGCGACGTCGGGATCGGGGGCGGTTCCCACGTCAACCGGGTCCTCGGCGCCCTCGGAGTGCGCCGCCTCTTCGACGTGTATCCCGATGTCGACGCCGCCGTCGTCGACGAAGCCGGGTCGGGTTCTCTGTCGGCTTGATCACCGGCGCGACCACCGGCCTGATCACCGGCTTCGTTTCCGGCTTGCTCACCGGTGTGGTTCCGTGCGGTTCCGTGTGGTTCCGCCTTGTGATCAGTGGTGTCGTGCCCGGCGTGATTTCCGTCATGTGGGGGGAAGATCGTTCCGCGGGTCCGTGACGCCGTTGTCGCGGATTTTCCCCGGTCTTGGCACAAGCGTCGTTTTCCCGCTCCCCGAGGAGCCGGGTCGTCGTACGCTCCCTGCCAGACGCACCCACGTGATGTAAGGCGGTCCCGAAAGACATGGTCAGTACCGAGTACGAGCGGAAGATCGCCGCCCGGTTCGCCACCTTCGACCAGGACGGCAACGGCTATATCGACCGCGAGGACTTCAACGCGGCGACGAAGGCGCTGCTCGCCGAGTTCGGCACGGCGGCCAGGTCCGACCGGGGCCAGGCCCTCTACATCGGCGCGGAGGCCTTCTGGCAGGGCATGGCCGGCATAGCGGACCGTGACGGTGACCAGCGGATCACCCGCGAGGAGTTCGTGAACGGCGCCGTGAAGCGGCTGCGGGACAACCCCGACCGGTTCGCCGAGATCGCCCGCCCCTTCCTGGACGCGGCGCTCGCCGTCGCGGACGGCGACGGGGACGCCGTGGCGACCGTCGACGAGATCGCGCGGGCTCTCAAGGCCCTCGGCGCGCCCGAGGCCGTCGCCACCGCCGCGGCCGGCGCGCTCGACGCGGACGGGGACGGCCGGGTCGCCGAGCCGGAGATCGTGAGCGCCTTCGCCCGTTACTTCACGGTTCCCGAGTAGCGCTCCCTGAGCTTGTACTTGAGGACCTTGCGCAGGGTCTCGTTGCGCGGAAGGGCGTCCACCACCTCCAGTTGCTCCGGCAGCTTGTGCGGGGACAGTCCTTCCGCGCGCAGGTAGGCCGTCACCTCGGCGAGGCTCAGTACAGGCGTCCCAGGGGATTCGGAGGGCTCGGGGGGACGTTCGATCACCGCGCACACCCGCTCGCCGCGTTCCGGGTCCGGCAGGCCGATCACCGCGACGTCGCCGACGCCGGGATGGCGGTGCAGCAGGTCCTCTATCTCCTTCGCCGAGATGTTCTCGCCCTTGCGGATGATGACGTCCTTCAGGCGGCCCGTCAGGACCAGATGGCCGCTCCCGGTGAGGTGCCCGAGGTCCCCGGTGATCAGGAAGCCGTCCTCGTCGAAGGCGTCCGCCGTCTGTGCCGGGTTCAGATAGCCCCGGCAGACCGCCTCCCCGCGCAGTCGTATCTCCCCGTCCACGATCCGGATCTCCATGCCCTCCGGAGGCCTGCCCTCCGTTGTCGCGAGGTTCTCCTCGGAGTCGTCCGGTGAGCCCATGGTGATCATCGGGACCTCGGTCATGCCGTACCCGTGGGTGAGCCGGACGCCCATCTCGCGTACGACCGCGTGGTGGACCTCGGGCGGCTTCGGTGCCCCGCCGCCCGCGAGCAGACGCAGTGAGGGGATGAGCCTGGCGTCCGGCTGCTTGCGCTGCTCGGCCAGGAACATCGAGTAGAACGCCGTGGAACCGCCCGCCACCGTCACCCCGTGCTTGCGGAAGCCCTCCAGCGCGTCCGGCAGCGCGAACTTCTCGAACAGGACCGCCGGGAACCCGTACAGCAGCAGCATGACCAGGTAGTCGGGGCCGCCTATGTGCGCGAAGGGGAACGCGATCGAGCCGACGTCGTCGGACGACAGGTGCAGCGCGTGGGCGAGGCAGGAGCCCCCGGCGATCAGTGAACGGTCCGTGTGCAGTACGCCCTTGGGGTCCGACGTCGTCCCGGACGTCCAGTAGATCCAGCGCACGTCGGTGCCGCTCGCGGGAGGCGGAGGGAGCGTCGACGGGTCTCCGGTGGGGAGTGCGTCGTACGCCTCGAAGACGCCTCGTGCCTGGATGCGTTCCGCCATCGCGCCGTGGTCGAAGCCGCGCCATTCGCCCGGTACGGCGAAGTGGGCCGCCCCCGACTCCCGTACGGCGAACGCGACCTCGCGGTCCCGGTAGAAGGGGATCACCGGGGACTGGACGGCCCCGAGCCGGGCCAGGGCCATCGCGAGGAGGACCGTCTCGATCCGCGTGGGCAGCTGCCAGGCGACCACCGTTCCGGGGCGTACGCCCATGGCGTGCAGGCCCGCCGCGGTCCTCTCCGCGCCCGAGCGCAGCTCCTCGAAGGTGAGGGTGCGGTCGTCCTGGAGGAGGACGGGGCGGTCCGGGGTGAGCGCGGCGCGGCGTTCGACGAGCTCCCAGAAGGTACGGGAGGCGCCCAGTTCGTGTGCGGTGTGCGTGTCCGTGACCGTGTCCATGGCCGTACTCCTCTTAGCTGACGGAGAGTCAGATCGGGCGAGAGCGTAGGCCTCGGTGTCTTGTCGGTCCAGGGGTGCGGGGCTAGCCTTCAGGAGTACCTAGAGCTGACGGACCGTCAGATGAATGCGATGTGCTGCCAGACGTGCCAGACGTGCCAGGCGGAGGGACCCCCATGACCGAACTGCCCCGGATCATCAGCGTCGACGACCATGTGATCGAGCCCGCGCACCTCTTCGAGACCTGGCTGCCGAAGAAGTACCGGGACCGCGGCCCCAAGCCGCTGACCGCCGGTATCGGAGAGCTGGCCTACGTGGCAGGCAAGTACCGGATCACGATGGACCCGGACGGGCCGCCGACCGACTGGTGGATCTACGAGGACCTGAAGTTCCCGTACAAGCGCAACATCGCCGCCGTCGGCTTCGACCGGGACGAGATGACCCTGGAGGGCATCACCCGCGAGGAGATGCGGCCCGGGTGCTGGGACCCCGTCGAACGGCTCAAGGACATGGACGCCAACCATGTGGAGGGAAGCCTGTGCTTCCCGACCTTCCCGCGGTTCTGCGGGCAGACCTTCGCCGAGGCGCGTGACAAGGAGGTCGCGCTGGCCTGCGTGCGCGCTTACAACGACTTCATGGTCGAGGAGTGGTGCGGCGACAGCGGCGGCCGGCTCATCCCGCTGTGCATCATCCCGCTCTGGGACATCGACCTCGCGGTCGCCGAGATCCGGCACAACGCGGCCCGCGGCGTGAAGGCCGTGACCTTCTCCGAGATCCCCACCCACCTGGGGCTGCCATCGATCCACTCCGGCTACTGGGACCCGTTCTTCGCGGTCTGCCAGGAGACCGGCACGGTCGTCAACATGCACATCGGCAGCAGCAGCCAGATGCCCGCCGCGTCCCCGGACGCCCCGCCCGCCGTCCAGGCGTCCCTGAGCTTCAACAACGCCATGGCCTCGATGATGGACTTCCTGTTCTCGGGCGTACTCGTGAAGTTCCCCCGGCTCAAACTGGCGTACAGCGAAGGACAGATGGGCTGGATTCCGTACGCACTGGAGCGGGCCGACGACGTGTGGGAGGAGCACCGCGCCTGGGGCGGGGTGCGCGACCTGATCCCCGAGCCGCCGTCCACGTACTACTACCGGCAGATCTTCTGCTGCTTCTTCCGCGACAAGCACGGGGTCGCCTCGCTGGACGTGGTGGGGCGCGACAACGCGACCTTCGAGACCGACTACCCGCACGTCGACTCGACCTTCCCACACACCAAGGAGGTCGCCCTCGACCATGTGAAGGGCCTCGACGACGAGACCGTGTACAAGCTGATGCGTGGCAACGCCATCCGCATGCTCGACCTGGATCACGACAGGTACCGCGACGGGTCTCGCGGCAGGTGGAACAGGTAGAGACCGGTCATGGATCTCTCGTACACGCCCGAGGAGGAGGATTTCCGGGTCCGGCTGCGGGCGTGGCTCGCCGACGTGCTTCCCGGGCTGCCCCCGAAGCCCTCGCCCGACGACTGGCCCGGCCGGCGCGCGTACGACCTCGGGTGGCAGCGCATGCTGTACGACGCCGGGTACGCCGGACTCCACTGGCCCGTGGACGCGGGCGGCCGGGGCGCCACCCCGACCCAGCACCTGATCTTCCTGGAGGAGACCGAGAAGGCGGGCGCCCCCTATGTCGGGGCCAACTTCGTGGGCCTGCTGCACGCCGGGCCGACCGTCGCCGCCGAGGGGAGCGCCGAACAGCGGGCGCGCTGGCTGCCGCCCGTGCTGCGCGGCCAGGAGGTGTGGTGCCAGGGGTTCAGCGAGCCGGACGCCGGCTCCGACCTCGCGGCCCTGCGCACCCGCGCGCACCGGGACGGCGACCACTATGTGGTGAGCGGTTCCAAGATCTGGACCTCGCACGCCGAAGTCGCCGACTGGTGCGAGCTGTTGGTGCGCACGGATGTGGATGCCCCCAAGCACCGGGGGATCTCCTGGCTCGCGATGCCGATGGACGCGCCGGGGATCACGGTACGTCCCCTGCGTACGCTCGCCGGTTCGGCCGAGTTCGCCGAGGTCTTCCTCGACGAGGTGCGGGTGCCCGTCGCCAACCGGGTCGGCGGGGAGAACGACGGCTGGCGCGTGACCATGGTGACCCTGTCCTTCGAGCGCGGCACCGCCTTCGTGGGCGAGGTGGTGGCCTGCCGGCGCGTCCTCGGTGAGCTGGCCGGGGAGGCCCGCAAGAACGGCCGCTGGGACGACGTACCGCTGCGCCGCCGGCTCGGCAGGCTCAACGCCGAGTTCCGCGCCCTGTGGCGACTCACGCAGTGGAACGTGAGCGAGTCGGAGCGCACCGGCGGGGTGCCGGGCGTGGGCGGCTCGGTCTTCAAGCTGAGGTACTCGCAGGCGCGTCAGGAGCTGTACGACGCGGCGGCGGAGGTGCTCGGCCCCGAAGCGCTCGACCTCGGCAGGCCGTGGACGGTGGACCGGCTGTCGTCGCTCTCGTACACCATCGCGGCCGGCACCTCGCAGATCCAGCGGAACATCGTGGCCGAGCGGATTCTGGGCCTCCCGAAGGGACGGTGACGGTGACCCGATGGACTTCCGACTCACCGATGACCAACGGGCCTTACGGGCCGGGGTGCGCGAACTGCTGGTGCGGCGGTTCGGACGGGAGCGGCTGCGGGCCGCCGTGGATCCGCCCCGGAACGGGAGTGCGGGGGACGAGGGGCACGGCGTCCCCGGGGTTCTCGATCGTGCGCTCTGGCGCGAGTTGGGCGAGGCGGGTTTCTTCGCGCTGCGGCTGCCCGAGGCGCGCGGCGGGGTCGGGCTGGGGCTGCCCGAGGCGGTGCTGGCCTTCGAGGAGGCCGGCCGGGCGCTGCTGCCCGGACCGCTCGTGGCCACGCACCTCGCGGCCGGCGACGTGCCCGGAGCGGCCACCGGCGAGTGCGTCGTCGCGGCCGTCGACGGCACCCTCGTCGAGTGGCTGGACGCCGCCGACGTCGTACGCGGCGACGTGACCGGCGCCGTCGCCATGCGCTCGGTCGACCCGCTGACCCCCCTGCACCGGGTGCCCCGC
>NZ_LIPP01000176.1 GCF_001418335.1 Streptomyces aurantiacus
CGCCCCCTCCGCGTGCCCCTTGCCCGACCGGTGCCCCTGCTCCGCCATCGGACCCGACATATAGGCCAGGATCGCCGCCGAGGCGATGAACGCCATGTGGATGACCGTCCCCCACAGCAGTGAGTGGTGCGAGGTGTGGTGCACGTCCACGAACATCTGGAGCAGATGCACGGACGAGATGCCCACGATGGCGGTGGCGAGCTTGACCTTGAGCACGTTGGAGTTGACGTGTGAGAGCCATTCCGGCTGGTCGCGGTGACCTTGGAGCCCGATGCGCGAGACGAACGTCTCGTATCCGCCGACGATCACCATGATGAGCAGGTTGGCGATCATGACGACGTCGACCAGCTTCAGCACCGCGAGCATCACGTACGTCTCGTCCGCCTGCCCGGTCACGCACCGAAGGATTAAATTCCACAGCTCGTTGAAGAACTTGTAGACGTACACGCCCTGGGCGGCCACCAGACCGAAGTACAGCGGGGCCTGGAGCCAGCGGGTGGCGAAGAGCGCGTATCCGAGTGTCGTGGTCGGCGGGGATGCGGCGGGCAGCGGCGCGGACGGCTGGGCATGGCTGTTACCGGACAACGGTGGGCTCTCCCTCGGCGGTGACCTGGGCGGTGAGCTGGGCAGTAACCTGCGCGATCGCCATTCTTCACAGGCCGAGGCCGCAAATCTGAATTCAGGCCACTCATTGGAATGAATAGACATTCAGTAGGACAGGTCACAGGAGCCGGTTGTCCGCGGCGGCGGGCACCGGCCGTCCGCGGCGGCGGGCACCGAGAGCTCGCGACAGCGGGCGCAGAGAGTTCACAACGGCGGGCGCCGGCGATCAGGCACACTGGACGTTTGGCCGTGCACATCGCACGGCTGTGCAGAAGGGGACGCGCGTGAATGGTCCACTCATCGTCCAGTCCGACAAGACCCTCCTCCTGGAGGTCGATCACGAGCTGGCGGACGAGTGCCGTCGGGTCATAGCTCCCTTCGCCGAGCTGGAGCGCGCACCCGAGCACATCCACACCTACCGGGTGACGCCGCTCGGGCTGTGGAACGCGCGCGCGGCCGGGCACGACGCCGAGCAGGTCGTGGACGCGCTCGTGCAGTACAGCCGCTATCCGGTGCCGCACGCGCTGCTGGTCGACATCGCGGAGACGATGGACCGCTACGGCCGGCTCACCCTGAGCAAGCACCCGGCCCACGGGCTCGTCCTCACCACCACCGACCGGCCCGTGCTTGAGGAGATCCTGCGCTCGAAGCGGATCATGCCGCTCGTGGGCAACCGGATCGACCCGGACACCGTGGCCGTGCACCCCTCCGAGCGGGGGCAGATCAAGCAGACGCTGCTGAGGCTGGGCTGGCCGGCCGAGGACCTCGCCGGGTACGTGGACGGGGAGGCGCACGCCATCAGCCTCGCCGAGGACGGCTGGTCCCTGCGGCCCTACCAGAAGCAGGCGGTGGAGAACTTCTGGCACGGCGGCTCAGGCGTGGTCGTGCTCCCCTGCGGCGCCGGGAAGACGCTGGTCGGGGCGGGCGCCATGGCCGAGGCGAAGGCCACCACGCTCATCCTCGTCACGAACACCGTCTCGGCCCGGCAGTGGAAGCACGAGCTGATCAAGCGCACGAGCCTCACCGAGGAGGAGATCGGCGAGTACAGCGGTACGCGCAAGGAGATCCGGCCGGTCACCATCGCGACGTACCAGGTGCTGACGACGAAGCGGAAGGGTGTCTACCCGCACCTGGAGCTGTTCGACTCCCGCGACTGGGGGCTGATCATCTACGACGAGGTGCATCTGCTGCCCGCGCCGGTCTTCAAGTTCACCGCCGACCTCCAGGCGCGCCGCCGGCTCGGTCTGACGGCCACGCTGGTGCGCGAGGACGGCCGTGAGTCTGACGTATTCTCCCTCATCGGGCCGAAGCGTTTCGACGCGCCCTGGAAGGAGATCGAGGCGCAGGGATACATCGCGCCGGCCGACTGTGTCGAGGTCCGGGTGAACCTCACGGACTCCGAGCGGCTGGCGTACGCGACCGCCGAGACGGAGGAGAAGTACCGCTTCTGCGCGACGACGGCGACGAAGCGGAAGGTCACGGAGGCGCTGGTCCGCCGGTTCGCGGGGATGCAGACGCTCGTCATCGGCCAGTACATCGATCAGCTCGACGAACTGGGCGAGCACCTGAACGCACCGGTCATCAAGGGCGAGACGTCGAACGCGCAGCGCGAGAAGCTCTTCGAGGCGTTCCGGCAGGGTGAGATCAGCGTTCTGGTCGTCTCCAAGGTCGCGAACTTCTCCATCGACCTGCCGGAGGCGACGGTCGCCATCCAGGTGTCGGGCACCTTCGGCTCCCGTCAGGAGGAGGCTCAGCGCCTCGGCCGCGTGCTGCGCCCGAAGGCGGACGGCCACCAGGCCCACTTCTACTCGGTCGTGGCCCGCGACACCGTCGACCAGGACTTCGCGGCCCACCGCCAGCGCTTCCTGGCCGAACAGGGCTACGCGTACCGGATCGTGGACGCGGACGAGCTGCTGGCGGACAGCTAGCCGACAAACCAGCCGACAGCTGACAGCTGGTCGTCGCCTACCGGCGGCGTACGCCCGCCTCCTCGCCGTACTCGCCGAGGAGGACCACTCCGAAGGTGGCGCCGGCGAAGACCTTGACGGCGCGCAGGGCGTCACCGAGGCGGTGGCGGTGACTGCCTCGCAGGGCGGTCGCGCCGGGCGGCGCACTGTGGCGGACAGGGGCCGGGGTGAAAGTCGCAGTACTCATGCATCCATAGTGGAATTCGGGCGCTCCACTTTCATCGGTCTACGGACCGAGCCTCCTCGCTCGCCACGTACGACCACAGACCGACCTCTCCCCCGCAGGGAGGGGGATGGCATCCCCTAGGGGACCGCGCCTGGCGTATGGGAAAGGCGACCGGTTCGGGTGTACCGGAAAACGGCCGGCTCGGGCGTACGGGAAAAACAATTGGCTCCGGTCGCCCCGGCTCGCCTAGGATCTTCTCTCTTGCCCGCCTCCCGTCGTGGAGCGCCGCCGCCCGGACGGAAACCGGCCGGCCCACCGCCACTCAGCGGGACCCACCAGGGTCCTGGCTGTTCTCGCAGGCTCCGGAGGCAACACCCCGTGTCCACCCCGTCCGACTCCGCCGTGCCATCTGCCATGCCGTCCGACGAGACCGACCCCCTCTCCCGGGAGCGCGCCCACCTCGCGCACTCCCGCGCCGCGCTGCGTTCGATGCGTGAGGACGTCCAGTCGCTCGACATCCGGGACGTCACCGCGAACTGGGTCAACGCGGAGGTTCTGGGCCGCCAGATCGACGAGCGCATCAAGGCGCTGGCCGACCTGTCCCACACCCCGCTGTTCTTCGGCCGCCTCGACTACCTGCACGCCCCCGGCGCCGAGCAGGCGGAGGGCGCGCAGGGCGAGCGCTTCTATATCGGCCGCCGGCATGTGCACGACCCTGCCGGCGACCCGATGGTGATCGACTGGCGTGCCCCGGTGTCGCAGCCCTTCTACCGGGCCTCCAAGAAGACCCCGATGGACGTCGCGCTGCGCCGCCGCTTCGGGTACACCGGCGGCGACCTCACCGCGTACGAGGACGAGCACCTCTCCGACCCCGCCGATTCATCGGAGACGGCAGCCACGAGCAAGCTGCTCCAGCAGGAGATCGAGCGCCCGCGCGTGGGCCCGATGCGCGACATCGTGGCGACGATCCAGCCGGAGCAGGACGAGATCGTACGGTCCGGTCTCGGCGGCACCGTCTGTGTGCAGGGCGGCCCCGGCACCGGCAAGACGGCCGTCGGTCTGCACCGGGTCGCGTACCTCCTCTACGCCCACCGCGAGCGGCTCGCCAGGACCGGCACCCTGGTCATCGGGCCCAACGCGTCCTTCCTCCACTACATCGAGCAGGTGCTGCCCGCGCTGGGCGAGCTGGCGGTCAAGCAGGCCACGGTCGACGACCTGGTCGCGCACGTGGAGGTACGGGGCAGGGACGAGGCCCCGGCAGCCGTCGTGAAGGGCGACGCGCGGATGGCCGAGGTGCTGCGCCGGGCCGTCCGCGCACACGTGACCATGCCGACCGAGCCCGTCGTGGTGGTCCGCGGTTCCCGGCGCTGGCGGGTACCGGCGTACGAACTGGCGGACATCGTCCAGGAGTTGCTGGACCGGGAGATCCGGTACGGCGCCGCCCGCGAGGCCCTGCCGCAGCGCATCGCGCACGCCGTCCTCGTGCAGATGGAACGGTCCGGCGAGGCTCCGGACGACCGCGTGCAGGACGCCGTCGCCCGCAACCCCGCGGTGAAGGCGGCGGTGAAGGCGATCTGGCCGCCGGTCGATCCGGCGAAGCTCGTGTTCCGGCTGCTGTCCGACGCGGACTTCCTGGCCGCGCACGCGGAGGGCGTCCTCACGAAGGAGGAGCAGGAGACGATCCGGTGGGCGAAGCCCGTACGGTCGGTGAGGTCCGCCAAGTGGGCCGCCGCGGACGCCGTACTGATCGACGAGGCCACCGACCTCGTACAACGCACGCACTCCCTGGGGCATGTGGTGCTCGACGAGGCGCAGGACCTGTCGCCCATGCAGTACCGGGCGGTGGGGCGGCGCTGCACGACCGGTTCGGCGACCGTGCTCGGTGATCTGGCGCAGGGCACGACGCCCTGGGCGACGCGGAGCTGGGACGAGGCGTTGGCCCATCTCGGCAAGCGGGAGGCGGTCGTCGAGGAACTGACGGCCGGTTTCCGCGTGCCGACGGACGTCATCACGTACGCGTCCCGGCTGCTGCCGTACATCGCGCCGGGCCTGGCGCCGGTGGCGTCGGTCCGGGAGAACCCGGGCTTCTTCGAGGTCCGCGAAACCACCGTCCGTGAGACCCCCGTCCGTGAGGCCCCCGTCCGCGAGACCACCACGGACGCCACCACGGACGCCACCGCGGACGCCACCGAAGTGGTCGCGGCCTGCGAGGAGTTGCTGCGCCACGAGGGTTCGGTTGGGCTGATCGCGGCCGACACGCGCGTACCGCTGCTGTCCGAGGCCCTGACGAAGGCGGGCCTCGCCCACCTCGCGCCCGGCGAGGAGACGACTCTCACCGCCCGCCTCACCCTCGTACCGGCGTCCCTCGCCAAGGGCCTGGAGTACGACTACGTGGTCCTGGACGAACCCCAGGCCGTCGTGGACGCCGAACCGGACGAACGAACGGGCCTGCGCCGCCTGTACGTCACCCTGACCCGCGCGGTCTCCGGCCTGATCGTGACCCACGCGACGCCGCTGCCCGCCCAGCTGGCCGGCGAGGCGTAGTCAGCACGGTTGACGTAGGCCCGCGACGAGGAGCGCGACCAGTTTGCGTGCCTCGTAACCGGGGTCGCTGTCGGCGCCGATGCAGAGGTTTCCGATGCCGTGCATGAGTTGCAGGGCCTCGATGCCGGGGCGGATCTCACCGGCGGCGACGGCGGCGTCCAGGAGCTGGCCGCACACCGGCAGCAGGCGGTCGAGGAAGTAGGCGTGCAGCGTCTCGAAGCGGGCGTTGTCGGCCTGCAGCGCCGCCGCGAGCCCGTGCTTGGTGACCAGGAAGTCGACGAAGAGGTCCACCCACTGGCCGAGGGCGGCGTGCGCTGTCGGGCCGGCCGCCAGCAGGGCAGGCCCCGCCTCGGCACAGGCGTCGATCTGGTGGTGGTAGACGGCGATGACGAGGTCCGCCCGGGTGGGGAAGTGGCGGTAGATCGTGCCCATCCCGACGCCGGCCGCGGCTGCGATGTCGCGGACCGGTGCTTCCACGCCCGAGGTGACGAAGACCGTGGCGGCCGCCTCCAGCAGGGTCCGGCGGTTGCGCCGGGCGTCCTTGCGCTTTGATTCCGCCGCGCTTCCCGTGCTCTGACCGCTCTCGTTCACCGTGCCGCTCCTTCCATGAGCTTGCCATGAGTCTGCGATGAGCTTGCGAAACGGAACCTTGCTCCGTATTGTCGAATGAATCGGAGCGACGTTCCGCTTTGCTCATGATGACAGACCACGGCACCGGACTGTCCATCGCCGCCCCGCTCCGGCCGATGACCCTCACCGAACGGAAGTCACTTCCATGCCCGACACGAACACCGCGAACGCACAAACAGCACAAACAGCACAGAAGAAGGTGGACGCACCGACCTTGGTGGTGTCCGCGAGGCCGGTCGTCCTCGCCGCTCCGGGCCGCGGCGAGGACCTCCAGGTCCATGTGTCCGCCCCCGCGACCGGCCGCGATCTGCCCGTCATCGTCTTCTCGCACGGCTTCGGCCAGTCGATGGACGACTACGCCCCGCTGGCGGACTTCTGGACCGCCCAGGGCTTCGTGGTCCTGCGGCCCACCCACCTCGACTCCAGGACGCTCGACCTCCCCGCCGACGATCCCCGTACGCCGCGGATCTGGCGCTTCCGTATCGAGGACCTCAAGCGGGTGCTGGACGGGCTCGATGTCCTGGAAGCCGCCGTGCCGGGCCTCGCCGGGCGCCTCGACCGGGACCGCATCGCCGTCGCCGGCCACTCCTGGGGAGCCCAGACAGCGAGCACGCTGCTGGGTGCGCGCGTCCTCGGCTCCGACGGCGTACCCGGAGAGGACATGTCCGACGCCCGCGTCAAGGCGGGTGTGCTGCTCGCCCTGACCGGCCTGGGCGACGACCTCACCCCGTTCGCCGAAGAGCACTTCTCCTTCATGAAGCCGTCCTTCGACACCATGACCAGGCCGGCCCTCATCGTCGCCGGGGACCACGACCAGTCCCTGCTGTCCACCCGGGGACCGGACTGGTTCATCGACCCCTACACCTACAGCCCGGGAAACAAGAGCCTGCTCACGCTGTTCGGGGCGGAGCACTCGCTCGGAGGCATCACCGGATACGGGGTCGCCGCGACGACGGACGAGAACCCCGCGCGCGTGGCGCTGATCCAGCAGCTCACCTCGGCGTTCCTGCGCAGCGCCCTCGACCCCGAGGACACCGGCCGGCAGACGGCGGCCACCGCACTGGACGCGGGCCTCGACTCGTTGGGGAAGCTGGAGAGCAAGTAGGCGCCCCGGCGGAGACCGGGGAGGGCTCGGCTCAGGCGGCATCCAGCGCCGTGCGCCACTCCCGTACCGCCTCCGCCGAGACCGGTACGTCCCAGCCGCCGGGCCGTGCCGCGCCGCCGATGTGGAAG
Source organism: Streptomyces aurantiacus (assembly GCF_001418335.1). Classification (GTDB taxonomy): domain Bacteria; phylum Actinomycetota; class Actinomycetes; order Streptomycetales; family Streptomycetaceae; genus Streptomyces; species Streptomyces aurantiacus. Next base: position 7,144 of record NZ_LIPP01000176.1, read on the forward strand.
GCGTCGACGCCCGCCGCCCGCAACCGCGGTACGTGGTCCAGACGCAGGCCGCCGCCGACGAGGAGCCGTGGCTCGTAACCGGGCTCGCCGCGCCGGGCCGCCTCCGCGAGCAGCGTCGGCAGGCCCTCGTCCACGCCGGCCGCCGACCCCGCCGTGAGATACGTGTCCAGGCCGGGGAGGTCGCAGAGCCGCTTGCGCAGCGCGTCCCGGTCGGCTGCGCGGTCGATCGCCCGGTGGAACGTCCAACGGCAGCCGTCCAGTTCGGCGAGCACCGACTCCAGCGCGGGCAGGTCC
>NZ_LIPP01000177.1 GCF_001418335.1 Streptomyces aurantiacus
CCCGGACGCCCCGGACGCCCCGGACACTCCGGCCACCCCGAGTGCGGAGGACTACGCGGAGCAGCCGGTCCCGCTGGCCACCGTCTTCCTCATCATCGGTACGCCCCTGCTGCTGATCCTCGCCGCGACCTTCTCCTCGATCGCGCTGGACCCCTCGACCCTGCGTTCGGTCATCGAGTTCTTCGGGCACCCCTTCGTCGCCCTGACGATCGCGCTCTTGATGGCCTACTACCTGCTGGGCATCCGACGCGGCTGGTCGCGCAAGTCCCTGGAGACGGTGTCCACGTCGTCCCTCAAGCCGGTCGGCAACATCCTGCTGGTGGTCGGCGCGGGCGGCATCTTCGGCGCCGTACTGAAGGGCTCGGGCATCGCGGACGCGCTCGCCGACACGTTCAACGACGTGGGGCTGCCGGTCGTCGTGCTGGCCTATCTGATCTCCGTCGTGCTGCGGGTCGCCCAGGGTTCGGCGACGGTCGCGATCGTCACCACCGCGGGCATCGTGGTCCCGCTCGTGGAGGGGCAGGACCTCTCCCAGGCGCATCTGGCGCTGATCATCATGGCGATCTCGGCCGGCTCGATCTTCGCCTCGCACGTCAACGACGGCGGCTTCTGGATCGTCGCCAAGTACTTCGGCATCTCCGAACGCGACACGCTCAAGTCGTGGACGGTCCTGGAGTCGGTGCTGTCGGTGGCGGGCTTCGCGATGGCGGCGGTGCTGAGCGTCTTCATATAACGATGTAGCGGGACGAAGCGGAGTCCGGCTGTCCCTGGCACAGGATCGTCGACCATACTGCCCGCTGTGGAGCAGCGCATAGGACCCAACATCCAGCCCCTGCAAGGCGCCGCGGTCGACCCGGCGTTCGTGCCCGGCATCACGGGCCCGCGCCCCGCCGAGCCGAAGGACGCCGAGCCGAGGGAGACCGAGCCGGACACCGCGTCCGCGGAGTCCGCCGAGGACTCCGCGGACTCGGCGTCCAAGGCCGCGTCCAAGGCCCCGGAGGAGGAACCCGAAACCGAGACGTCCGCGAAGAAGCCGCACGACGAGGAGGCCTCTGACGAGGCCTCCGAGGACTCCGAAGAAGCCCCGGACGCCCCGGACGCCCCGGACGCCGCGGACGCCCCGGACGAAGGCCCCGTCTTCGACGCCTCCGACCGCCGCGCGAGGATCGTCGCCGACCACGCCGGCGTACGGCTGACCCTGGACGACCAGGAGGCCGAGTTCCGCTGGGACGAGATCGGCGCCGTCGAGACCGAGGTCCCGCGTTTCGGGAAGCGTTTCACCATCACGGTGCACACGCCCGACCGCCGCTGGTACCCGATCGAGATCGAGGCGGCTGCCAGGTCCCGCTTCAAGGAGTGGGAGACCAGCCTGGACGAGGTCCTGGACACCTACTTCGAGGACGGCGAGGACGGCGAGGACGCCGAAGTCGAGGAGGCCGAGGCCGAGGCCGAGGAGAGCGCCCCGTAGGGGCGCGGGGAACTGCGCGACCAGCCACAACGGACCCGCAGTTCCCCGACAACCTCCACGACACACGTCCGGTGGCCCCGCCAGGCCCAGGCTCCGCCACTCGTTTCCTTCACGGCATGCCCCCTTGTGCCCTCGTGCCCGGTGCGCTTTCTTGATCGGCATGGCGGACACCACGGGCAACACGACGACAGGGGAGTCCAGCTCCCGCCCCCGCAAATCAAGTTGGAAGTACATCGGCCCCGGCATCGTGGTCGCCGCGACAGGTGTGGGCGCGGGCGACCTCGTCGCCACACTGATCGCGGGCTCGAACTTCGGCTACACCCTCCTGTGGGCGGCCGTCATCGGCTGCCTCGTCAAGATCTCCCTCGCCGAGGCCGCGGGCCGCTGGCATCTGTCCACCGGCCGGACCCTCTTCGACGGCTGGGCGAGCCTGGGCCGCTGGACGTCATGGTTCTTCGTCGTGTACGTCGTGATCTGGGGCTTCGTCTACGGAGCGGCGGCCATGTCCTCGTCGGGCCTGCCCCTGCAGGCCCTGTTCCCGGACGTCATGGGCCTCAAGTGGTGGGCCATCCTGACCGGCCTGGTCGGTCTGGTCTTCGTCTGGTTCAACAAGTACGCGGTCTTCGAGAAGGTCATGACCGTCCTGGTGGGAATCATGTTCGTCGTCACGGTCTACCTGGCGATCAGGGTGACCCCGAACCTCGCCGACGCGTTCGCGGGCCTGCTGCCGGTGCTGCCCGACGAGAAGGACTCGATCCTCAACACGCTCGGCCTGATCGGCGGCGTCGGCGGCACGATCACGCTTGCCGCGTACGGCTACTGGGTCAACGCGAAGGGCTGGACGAACACCGGCTGGATGAAGGTGATGCGGCTCGACAACCGGGTCGCGTACATCACCACCGGCATCTTCGTCGTGGCGATGCTCTTCGTCGGCGCGGAGCTGCTCCACTCGGCGAACATCGCCATCGCGAGCGGCGACAAGGGCCTGATCCAGCTCGGCGACATCCTGGAGGACGAGTACGGCACGGCGACCGCGAAGTTCTTCCTCATCGGCTTCTTCGCCACGTCCTTCACCTCGCTGATCGGCGTCTGGCACGGAGTGAGCCTGATGTTCGCGGACTTCGTGGAGCGCTACCGCAAGGACAGGGCCCGGACCGCCGCGAACGCGGCGTCCGGCGAGGAAGTGGCGTCCGGAACCCACGAGAAGTCCTGGCCCTTCCGCGCCTACCTCCTCTGGCTGACCTTCCCGCCCATCATCCTGCTCTTCCAGGGCCAGCCCTTCCGCCTGATCATCCTGTACGGAGTCCTGGGCGCCGCCTTCCTCCCCTTCCTGGCCCTCACCCTGGTCTGGCTCCTCAACTCCTCCCGCACCCCGCCGGAGTGGCGCAACGGCCACCTGAGCAACGCCATGCTGACGATCGCGGGCCTGCTCTTCATCGTGCTGTGCGTGAAGCAGATCTGGGACCAGCCCTGGTCGGAGTTCTTCTGACACCGCCTCCGTCCCGACCGGGGCCGGCCCTGCTCTTTGAATTTTCTTGGGGGAAGGGGGCCGCCCCGGTGCCTACGGCAGCCCGTGCACGTGCGGTCCCACCGCGTTAGACCACGCGTTGCCCGCCGTGGCGTCCCAGTTCGTCGACCAGGTCATCGCGCCGCGCAGGTCCGGGTAGGTCCTGGACGGCTTGAAGGAGCCGCAGTTCGTGCCCTTGGCGAGGCAGTCGAGGGCGTTGTTCACGATGGTCGGGGAGACGTATCCGCTGCCCGCGCCACGGGTCGACGCCGGGACGCCGAGGCCGACCTGGGACGGCGCGAGGCCGCCCTCCAGCTGGATGCAGGCGAGGGCCGTCAGGAAGTCGACGGAGCCCTGCGAGTACACCTTGCCGTCGCAGCCGAGCATCGAACCGCTGTTGTAGTACTGCATGTTGACGACCGTGAGGATGTCCTTGATGTTCAAGGCCGTCTGGAAGTACCCGTTCGACGTGGACTGCATGTCGATCGTCTGCGGTGCCATCGTGATGACCAGGGAGGAGCCCGCCTTCGCGGACAGGGACCGCAGCGCCTGCGTCATGTACGTGGCGTTGAGGCCGTTCTCCAGGTCGATGTCGACGCCGTCGAAGCCGTACGTCTGCATCAGCGAGTACACGGAGTTCGCGAAGTTCGTGGCCGAGGCGGAGTCGTTCACCGCCACCGTGCCGCGCTCGCCGCCGATCGAGATGATGACCTTCTTGCCCGCGGCCTTCTTGGCCTGGACGTCCGCCTTGAACTGGTCGACGGTGTAGCCGCCGAGCCCCGCCGAGTCGAGGTTGAAGGTTACGGCGCCCGGCGTCGCCGTGGCGTCGGCGAAGGACACCGCGATGATGTCGTACTGGGACTGGACGTCGGAGATCTTCTGGACGGCCGCGCCGTTGTTGAAGTTCTGCCAGTAGCCCGTCACCGCGTGCTTGGGCAGCGCGGTCCCGCCGTCCGAGGACGCGCGGGTGGTCCCGGTGACCGCCGTCGACTTCGCCGACTCACCGGCGGCGTTCGTCGCGGTGACCGGCACTTCGGCCACTGTCACGGGGCTGGCCGCCTCCACCTCGTACTCCTTCCAGGTCACCGCGACGAACGCCGC
>NZ_LIPP01000178.1 GCF_001418335.1 Streptomyces aurantiacus
GCCCATGGCAACCCCCGCCCCGGCAGCCGCGAGCAGCGCGACCACCACGGACCCGGCCGTCGGAAGCGGAACCGCCCGCGCCAGAACGGTCGCCGCGACCGCCACCCCGCCCACGATCACCGCGTCCGGGTCGGCCCCCAGATGCCCCGTGGCGATGATCGCCAGCGCCGCCGAGACGACCGTGGCCATCAGGCCCAGCATCCGCTCGTCGGGCTCGGCACGGCTGCGCAGCTGAACGACCAGGGTCAGCAGGACCCAGACGCCGAGCGTGCCGAGGATCGCGGCGGGCGCGTTCTCCCGCCCGGCCGCGAGCAGGGCCACGTCAGCGGTGAGCGCACCCGCGAAGGCGAGCGCGATGCCCTGCCGGGCGGGCCACATCCCGTTCAGCCGGAACCAGCCCGCCGCGGTCACCGCCTGGAGGATCACCAGCGGCACAACCAGCGCGTACTGCCCGACCGCCGCCGCGCCGGCCAGCAGCAGCCCGAGGGCCGCCGTCAGTACGGCCGGCTGACCGCCGGGCTCGATGATCGGCGAACGCCCCTCGGCACGGGCCCGCTGGGCATCGGTGACCCTGGTGTTGCCGGTGACGGTCGGAGGACCGTACGCGGAGTCGGTTGCACCGGAGGCGGGTGCGGGGGCCGGGGCGGCAGCGGGAGCACGATGGGCACCCTGGCCCTGAACCTGCCCCTGCCCTTGCCCTTGCCCTTGCCCTTGCGGCTGGAACTGCTGCGGCTGCGGTGTCTGGCTCCAGCCCGTCTCCGCTGTCTCCGCGGGCATCGGCTGCCCCACGACGCCGTACTGAGCCCCGTACGACTGCTGCGGCGCCCCGTACGACGGCTCCGACGGTCCCTGCTGAGGCAGGTACGCCGTCTCCGCGGCCGGCGCGACCGGTGGCTGGACCTGGGTCTCCCAGGTCTGGCCCTCCCACTGCTGGGTGTACTGCTGCTGCGCGGCGGCCTCGTCGTACGGCTGCTGCCCGGCCCACCCGCCCGGCGACTGCTGCTGTTGCTGTTGCTGCTGGTACGGGTCGTAGCCCTCGTACGGGCCCTCGTACGGCTGGTTCCCCTCGTACGGCTGGTTGCTCATGGTCCCGTCACCCTCCTGCGAACGGCGGGAGCACCTCGACCGTGCCGCCCTCGGCCAGCCGTACCGTCTCATGTCCGCGGGTCCCCACGGGATCGCCGTCGATGAGGAACGAGCATCGCCGCAGGACGCGGGCGAGTTCCCCGGGGTGTCGCGTGCGTACCGCGTCGAGCGCCTGCCCGAGGGTCTCCGCCTCGTACGGCTCCTCGGCGACGCCCGCGGCAGCCTTGGCGGCGGCCCAGTAACGCACCGTGCCCTTTGCCATCTGGTTCCTCGATCAACAGTGGAAGTAAACGGGTGACGGACTCCGCCAGGCTAGGCCAAGCCGGCTAACCCGCGTGCGCGGCGGCCCATTCCCCGATGCGGGCCAGCAGTTCGTCGTCCGCCGCGTTCTCGGCGTGACCCATTCCCCGCTCCAGCCACAGCTCCGCGTGACCGCCGGACGCGGCGGCCAGCATGCGTGGATGGTCCACCGGGAAGTAGCCGTCCCGGTCGCCGTGCACGATCAGCAGTGGAGTGGGCGCGATCAGGGGGACCGACTCCACCGGGGAGGACGGAACCGGGTCCCACTCGCGGTGATGGATGCGGGTGCGCAGTCCGTAGCGGCCGACCGCGCGGCCCACCGGCCGCGTTACCAGCCAGTGCAGGCGTCGCATAGGGGCCGTACCCCGGTAGTACCAACGGGCGGGTGCGCTGACCGAAACCACCGCGGCCAGACGCGCCCCTGTGCGCCCCTCGTGCTCCTCTTGCCCGCCCTCTTGTTGCCCGCCCTCTTGCCCACCCCCCTGCAGAGTCGCGTCCCTGAGCCACACCGAGCCGCCCATGGAGAAACCGACGGTGGCCACCCGCGTGTGACCGCACTCTCTTGTCCACCGAACCGCCGCCGC
>NZ_LIPP01000179.1 GCF_001418335.1 Streptomyces aurantiacus
CCCCTGTGCACCCTCGGCCAGGGCCGCCCGCCCGCCCCGCAGGCCGGGCGGGCGGCCCTGACCGAGGGTGCACAGGGGCCGGACACGGCGCGTACACGGGCTGTGCGGGCCGTGTCCATCCAGACGACATGTACTGTTCCCCGTCCGTCAGGCGGACCTGGGGGGCGTGCGGCACGGAGTGCCGGATACGGTGGAAACACCATGAGCGCATCGCAAACCTCAGATGTCCCCACGGATGTCCCCATTGATGTCCCTACTCTCCTTGTCAAGATCTTCGGCAAGGACCGCCCCGGAATCACTGCCGGGCTCTTCGACACCCTCGCCGCCTACTCGGTCGAGGTGGTCGACATCGAGCAGGTCGTCACCCGTGGCCGGATCGTCCTGTGCGCGCTCGTGACCCATCCGCCGGCCGGCCTCGAAGGCGATCTGCGCGCCACGGTGCACAGCTGGGCGGACTCGATGAAGCTGCAGGCCGAGATCATCTCCGGGCACGGCGACAACCGGCCGCGCGGGCACGGCAGGTCACTGGTGACCGTCCTCGGGCATCCGCTCACCGCGGAGTCGACGTCCGCCATCGCCGCCCGGATCACCGGAACCGGCGGCAACATCGACCGTATCTTCCGGCTGGCCAAGTACCCCGTGACAGCGGTCGAGTTCGCCGTGTCCGGTACGAAGACCGAGGAGCTGCGGACCGCTCTGGTGACCGAGGCCGCGGCCCTCGGCGTCGACATCGCGGTGGTCGCGGCCGGACTGCACCGACGGGCCCAGCGCCTGGTCGTCATGGACGTGGACTCCACGCTCATCCAGGACGAGGTCATCGAGCTCTTCGCGGCGCACGCCGGCTGCGAGGACGAGGTCGCCGAGGTAACGGCAGCCGCGATGCGCGGGGAGTTGGACTTCGAGCAGTCGCTGCACGCACGCGTGCAGCTGCTCGCGGGGCTCGACGCCTCCGTGGTGGACAAGGTGCGCAGCGAGGTACGGCTGACACCGGGAGCGCGCACGCTCATCCGTACGCTGAAGCGGCTCGGCTTCCAAGTCGGTGTCGTCTCGGGCGGGTTCACCCAGGTGACGGACGACCTGAAGGAGCGGCTCGGGCTCGACTTCGCCCAGGCCAACACGCTGGAGATCATCGACGGGAAGCTGACGGGCAGGGTCACCGGCGAGATCGTGGACCGCGCGGGCAAGGCGCGGCTGCTGCGCCGGTTCGCCGCGGAGGCGGGTGTGCCGCTCGGCCAGACGGTGGCGATCGGCGACGGCGCCAACGACCTGGACATGCTCAACGCGGCCGGTCTCGGAGTCGCCTTCAACGCCAAGCCTGTGGTGCGCCAGGCCGCGCACACCGCGGTGAGCTTCCCCTTCCTCGACACGGTCCTCTACCTGCTGGGCGTGACACGCGAAGAGGTCGAGGCGGCGGACATGCACGTGGACTGAGCGGGGACGGGAACGGGGTCCGGGAATGGGGCTCGGCACCACGGTGGCCACCACCGTGTCGGGCCCCGTCCCCGCTCCTGTCCCCGCTCACGGTGTGTTCACTCGGACGGGCCCCAGAAGTCCTGCAGTGTGGCCGTACCGGGCTCCAGGCTCTTCCACGAGCCGGTGAAGGAGAGCACGGCGAAGCCGGCGGTGGGGAATTCGCGGCGGCTCATCCGCTCCTGCGCGTCCCCTTCGGCCTGGCTCGCCAGGATGTCGGCCAGGCCGTGCACGCCGGGGTTGTGGCCGATCAGCAGGGTGCTCCGCACGTCGTCCGGGGTTTCGTTGAGCACAGCGATCAGCACTCCGGGGGATGCTTCGTAGAGCCGCTCCTCATAGACCGTTTTCGGCCGGTGCGGGAGCTCGTGGACCGCCAGCTTCCATGTCTCGCGGGTCCGGTGCGCGGTCGAGCAGATGGCCAGGTCGAAGGGGATGCCGCTGTCGGCCAGTTTGCGTCCGGCGACGGCGGCGTCCTTGCGGCCCCGCTCGGCGAGTGGACGCTCATGGTCGGGCACGTCGGGCCAGTCGGCCTTCGCATGCCGGAAAAGGACAATCCTGCGGGGTTCTGCGACGCTCATGGTTCCCAGCTTCGCACGAAACACGCCACGGGGCGCAGGGAGTTGCCATGGGGCACAGGGAGTTGATGCGCCGCCCCGCCACGAGGCGCGGGGAGCCTCAGGAGGGAGCTCAGGAGCCGTTGTGCGCCAGGATCTGCCGGATCCGCTCGAAGAGGTCACCGACCGCCTGGTCCGCGCCCGCCGCGTGGGCGTCCGCGGGGTTCATTATCAGCAGCAGCGCCACGAAGGCGAGCGCTGGGAGGACGAGCGCCCACCAGGGCAGTCGGGTGTCGACGCCGCGCCCGGTCGCCGGGTGGGGCGGGGTGTGCGTTGGGGCCGACATGCCGCCTCCGTGGGGCTTCGAGTGGTTCCGTGTCCGCGTCCTCGCGGTCACATCTCGAAGGTACGGACTCGGGACCCCTCAACCCATCCGGTGATCCACCCACTTGACCCTGACACTCGCCCCCTAGGGGGTGGTGGGGATAGCCCCACCCCCGCGTACCCGCGCGTCGCACAACAGGCGGCGCGGAGGGGGCACGGCCGAAGGACCGGCCGCCCCGATCAGGCCCTTCCGGACCTGTCAGGGACTCGTTCAGGGGGAGGCGATCGTCGCGATGACTCCGATGACCACGAAGATGAGGAGGAACGCGCCGAAGACGAGCAGCATCTTCTTCTGGCCGTCCTTGGGGTTCGGATCGAGCACGGGCATACGCCAAGTCTCGCACTCCTCGCCCGGCTCCCCACCGGTGGGGTCGGCACGCCGCGAGCAGGGCCGTCCCTGCCCCGGCACGTCAGCACGCAGAGGTCACCGCGCGGCGTCACCGCACTGCGCCACCGCACTGCGGTCACCGCGCGGCCTCGTCCTCCACGGTGCGGTCGCGGCCCGCCAGGACGCCCACCACGATCTGCGGGACCATCAGGCCCGCCATGAGCGCGATCGGCAGCCCCCAGCCGCCACTGTGCTGGTAGAGCACGCCCACCAGCAGCGGGCCGGGGATCGAGATGAGGTAGCCGGTGCTCTGCGCGAAGGCCGACAGCTGCACGACCCCCGCGCCGGTCCTGGCCCGCATGCCGACCATCGTGAGGGCCAGCGGGAACGCGCAGTTGGCGATACCGAGCAGCACGGCCCACGCCCAGGCACCGCCCGCCGGAGCGAGGTAGAGCCCTCCGTAGCCGGCGAATCCGCAGAGGCCGAGGACGACCACGATCGGCCCCTGGTGAGGCAGCCGGGTGGCCAGCCGCGGTATGACGAAGGCCAGCGGGACGCCCATCACCATCGTGACGGCGAGCAGCAGTCCGGCGGTGCCCGCGGACACACCGGCGTCCCGGAAGATCTGCGCCATCCAGCCCATCGTGACGTAGGCGGCGGTGGCCTGGAGCCCGAAGAAGACGGCGAGCGCCCACGCGGTACGGCTCCGGGTGATACGCAGCGGGGCGGGCTCCTGACCTGTTTCGGCAGCCACAACCGAGGCCGAGGCCGAGACGGAAGCCGGACCCGAGGCCGATGCGGAAGCCGGACCCGAGGCCGGTGCGGAGGCGGAGACCGGTGCGGAGGCGGTCCCGGCAGACAACACCGTGCCCTTGGCCCGTGCGAGAGGGATCCACGGCAGGACGGCGACGGCCGCGAGCCCCGCCCAGACGGCGAGTCCCCACTGCCAGTCGCCGCCCAGGGACCGGGTCATGGGCACGGTGACGGCGGCCGCGACGGCGGTGCCGAGGGCGAGGGCCATGGAGTAGAGGCCGGTCATGGTGCCGACCCGGTCCGGGAACCAGCGCTTGACGATCACCGGCATGAGGACGTTGCTGACCGCGATGCCCATGAGCGCGAGGGCACTGGCGACGAGGAAGCCGACCGTGTTCCCGGCGAAGGGCCGGATCGCCAGGCCCGCGGCGATCGCCAGCATGCCGGCGCAGACCACGGCGGCGGGTCCGAAGCGGCGGGCGAGGCGCGGTGCCATGACACCGAAGACGGCGAAGCAGAGCGACGGTACGGAGGTGAGGAGCCCGGCGACGCTGCCGCTCATGCCGAGCCCGTCGCGCACCTCTTCCAGGAGGGCGCCCAGGCTGGTGATGGCGGGACGCAGGTTGAGAGCCGTCAGGACGATGCCGACGATCACCAGACGCGTCAGCCACGCGCGCGTGGCAGGCGGACGGAGGCCCGTGTCCTGCGCGGAGCTGCGTATCGGACGTATCGGTGGGGACGTGGTCGTCGCGGTTTCCTCGCCAGTCATGAACCCCATCATAGAATCATGGGATGATTGGTTGTCCAATCCCCTGGCGCGAAGGACCGTCATGCCGCTGAGTCACCCCCGCCGTTCGGCACTGTCCGAGCAGGTCATCGCCGCGTTGCGGAACCAGATCACCTCGGGTGAGTGGCCCGTGGGCTCCCGCATCCCCACCGAGCCGGAGCTGGTCGAGCAGCTGGGTGTCGCCCGCAACACGGTCCGGGAGGCCGTCCGGGCGCTCGCGCACAACGGCCTGCTCGACATCCGCCAGGGTTCGGGCACCTACGTCGTGGCGACCAGTGAGCTGGCCGGTGTGATGCACCGCCGGTTCGCGGACGCCGACCCGCGGCACATCGCCGAGCTGCGCTCCACGCTGGAGTCGAGCGCGGCGAGGCTGGCCGCCGGGCGCCGCACCGAGCGCGATCTCAAACAGCTGGACGCCCTCCTCGTACGCCGGGAGGAGGCCTGGGAGTCGGGTGACGCGGAGGCCTTCGTGGCCGCCGACACGACCTTCCACCTGGCCGTGGTCGCCGCGTCCCACAACGACGTCATGACGGCGATGTACGCGGACCTGGGCGAGGTCGTGCGCGACTGGCTGCGCGAGGACGTCGGCGAGGAGCTGACGCCCGAGACGCACATGGACCACACGCGCCTGGTGGACGCGATCCGCACGGGCGACGCGCAGACGGCGGCCTCTGAGGCAGCCGGCTATCCGTTCCTGTGCCGCCCGGGGCGGCCGAGGAGCGCGGGGAACGTCACTTCTGGTGGCTGACCCACGCCGAGCGGACTTCCTTCCAGCAGCGGCCGGTCAGCCGGACGTTCTGCGCGGGGCCCGCCTCGACCCTCGTCCCGTCGGCGTCGATGTCCCACCACCGCTCGCACTCGATGTGCAGACCGACATGGTCGGGCTCCGGATACGGATTGTGGCAGTACGCCATCACGTCCGAGCCGTCGACGACGGTCCGGCACACCGCTCCGAAGGGCCGCTCCTCCACGGGCACGCGCGCGTGGGACGCGGCTTTCGCGGTGTGCGACGCGGCACCCGAGGGCACCGCGAGCAGGAGGGTCAGAGCGGCGAACAGTGCGGTGGACGGCGCCGCGAAGCCGTTCCTGTGGAGCCGATGCTCGCATCGGAGCTGGGACAGGCGCACAAGGGGACCTCCTCGGCTGGGCTCGGGAGGGTCGCGGGAGAAGAACTCCGACTCCAGAGTGGGCCGTTACCCCTCTTGGCCGCCCGACTGGTACGGCCGAACGGGTGACGCCCCGCTCCCCGCACACTGCGGGAAACGGGGCGCCGACACCGTACGTAGGCATTCCCGTAAGCACTCCCGTGAACACTCACGTAAGCGCTCGCGTAAACGCTTGCACAAGCGTTTACGCGCCGATCGCGTGCAGCCCGCCGTCGACGTGGATGATCTCGCCGGTGGTCTTCGGGAACCAGTCGCTGAGCAGCGCGACGACACCACGGCCGGCCGGCTCGGGGTCCTTGAGGTCCCACTCCAGGGGCGAGCGGTTGTCCCAGACGGAGGCCAGCTCGGTGAAGCCCGGGATGGACTTGGCGGCCATCGAGCCGAGCGGGCCGGCCGAGATGAGGTTGGAGCGCACGTTCTGCTTGCCCAGGTCGCGGGCGAGGTAGCGGTTGGTGGCTTCCAGGGCGGCCTTGGCCGGGCCCATCCAGTCGTACTGCGGCCAGGCGTACTGGGCGTCGAAGGTGAGGCCGACGACCGAGCCGCCGCCGTTCTGCATCAGCGGCAGGCAGGCCATGGTCAGCGACTTCAGGGAGAAGGCGGACACGTGCATGGCCGTGGCGACCGACTCGAACGGCGTGTTCAGGAAGTTGCCGCCCAGGGCGTCCTGCGGGGCGAAGCCGATGGAGTGTACGACGCCGTCGAGGCTGCCCAGTTCCTCGCCCACGGCCTCGGCGAGCCGCCCGAGGTGCTCGTCGTTCGTCACGTCGAGTTCGAGGACCTTGGTGGGCTTGGGAAGCTTCTTCGCGATGCGCTCGGTCAGCGTGGGCCGCGGGAACGCGGTCAGGATGATCTCGGCGCCCTGCTCCTGGGCCAGCTTCGCGGTGTGGAAGGCGATGGACGCCTCCGTCAGCACACCGGTGATCAGGACGCGCTTGCCCTCAAGAATTCCGCTCATGGTGATCAGTGACCCATTCCCAGTCCGCCGTCTACGGGGATGACGGCTCCAGTGATGTACGAGGCCTCTTCCGAGGCGAGGAACCGCACCGTCGCGGCGATCTCCTCGGGCTGCGCGTACCGCCCGAGCGGCACCTGCTTCACGATGGCCTCGCGCTGCTCGTCGGTGAGCGCCTTGGTCATGTCGGTGTCGACGAAGCCGGGCGCGACGACGTTGAAGGTGAGGTTGCGCGAGCCCAGCTCACGGGCGAGCGAGCGGGCGAACCCGACCAGGCCGGCCTTGGAGGCGGCGTAGTTCGCCTGGCCCGCCGAGCCGAGGAGGCCGACCACCGAGGAGATGAGCACGACGCGGCCCTTCCTGGCGCGCAGCATGCCGCGGTTGGCGCGCTTCACGACCCGGAAGGTGCCCGTCAGGTTGGTGTCCAGGACGGACGTGAAGTCCTCCTCGGACATCCGCATCAGCAACTGGTCCTTGGTGACACCCGCGTTGGCGACGAGCACCTCGACCGGGCCGTGCTCGGCCTCGATCTCCTTGTAGGCCTGCTCCACCTGCTCACTGTCGGTGATGTCGCACTTGACCGCGAGGCAGCCCAGGTCGGTGAGGGCGGCCGGGGGCTCGCCCGAACGGTACGTGATCGCGACCTTGTCGCCCGCGTCGGCGAACATGCGGGCGATGGCGAGGCCGATGCCCCGGTTTCCTCCGGTGACGAGAACCGAGCGGCTCAACGGATCACCCTTTCGATAGCCGGTCTGGTGCCCCCTGCGTGGCAGGCGGCTTCCTCGAAAACCTATCGGTCCCGCCCGGCTCGCAGAGAATCGGGCACCGACAGTGGCTCACCCGGCCCACTGTCGGATCCCTACAGTCGTCACGCCTTACCGGTCACCCGCCATGCCAGGGGCGTGAGCCGACAGGCCCTCGACGCGCGCCGTCTCCAGCATCCCGCGGCCGTACGTCACCAGCGCGGTCAGGTCGTCACGCAACGTCATGGCGACTCGCCACATCCTCGCTCCGCGACGCCGACACCTCACCCGGGGTACCCCGTCGGAACCCGGCACCGGATCTGCTTCCCGATCGGCGACCGGCACACGGGTCCGGGTCATGGACGTTGACCGCGATCCCGAACACGGCCACATGCGCCTCCACGACCAGCGGTACGTGATCCCCGCAGGCCCGCACCGAATTGCCGACCAGCTGCGCCGCGTCAGCCGCGAGCCGCTGCGCTGCACCGCATCCGAGTGGGCCGCGTTCCGCGAGGGTGTGATCTCCGGGGAACTCTGAATCCGACGGCACGACGATGGCCGCCCCCGCGAAGCACGGGAGGCGGCCGTCTGCTGTCCCAGGACCAGAACGTGAATCCGTTGGAAGCCGGGGTGTCGGCGCTGCATGATTCACTGCGAGACATCGAGACATCGAGACATCCCGACAACGGTGACAAGGGGAGGCCCCTCGTGGCCCACGAGGTCGATCAGTCATTCCTGGCACTGCCCCTACGGGCCCTGGCCGACGCCGCGCTCGCCCGTGCCCGCGCGCTCGGCGCCGACCATGCGGACTTCCGGTTCGAGCGGGTGCGCGGCGCGTCCTGGCGGCTGCGCGACGCGAAGCCCGCGGGGTCCTCGGACACCACTGACCTGGGGTACGCGGTGCGGGTCGTGCACGGCGGGACCTGGGGGTTCGCGTCGGGCGTGGATCTGACGATGGACGCCGCCGCGAAGGTCGCGTCGCAGGCCGTGGCGATGGCCAAGCTGTCGGCGCAGGTGATCAAGGCCGCCGGGTCGGACGAGCGCGTGGAGCTGGCGGACGAGCCCGTGCACGCCGACAGGACCTGGGTCTCCTCGTACGAGATCGACCCCTTCTCCGTACCGGCCGAGGAGAAGTCCGGGCTGCTGGCCGAGTGGAGTGCGCGGCTGCTCGCGGCGGACGGTGTCAGTCATGTGGACGCCTCGCTGATGACGGTGCACGAGAACAAGTTCTACGCGGACACGGCGGGCACGGTGACCACCCAGCAGCGGGTCAGGCTGCACCCCCAGCTGACCGCCGTGGCCGTCGACGAGTCGAGCGGCGAGTTCGACTCGATGCGCACGATCGCGCCGCCCGTCGGGCGTGGCTGGGAGTACCTGACCGGTACCGGCTGGGACTGGGCCGACGAGTTGGAGCGGATCCCGGAGCTACTTGCCGAGAAGATGCGGGCACCGAGCGTCACGGCGGGACTGTACGACCTGGTCGTCGACCCGTCCAACCTGTGGCTGACCATCCACGAGTCCATCGGGCACGCCACCGAGCTGGACCGTGCGCTCGGTTACGAGGCCGCGTACGCCGGGACCTCGTTCGCGACCTTCGACCAGCTGGGCAAGCTGAAGTACGGCTCCGAGCTGATGAACGTCACCGGTGACCGCACCGCCGAGCACGGTCTCTCGACCGTCGGGTACGACGACGAGGGCGTGGCCGGGCAGTCCTGGGACCTGGTGAAGGACGGAACGCTCGTCGGCTACCAGCTGGACCGCAGGATCGCGAAGCTGACCGGCTTCGAGCGGTCCAACGGCTGCGCGTACGCCGACTCCCCCGGCCATGTGCCCGTACAGCGCATGGCGAACGTGTCGCTCCAGCCGGATCCCGCCGGGATGTCCACCGAGGACCTCATCGGGAGTGTCGACCGCGGGATCTACGTCGTCGGCGACCGTTCGTGGTCGATCGACATGCAGCGCTACAACTTCCAGTTCACCGGCCAGCGGTTCTTCAAGATCGAGAACGGGCGGATCACGGGCCAGCTGCGGGATGTCGCCTACCAGGCGACGACCACGGACTTCTGGGGCTCGATGGCGGCGGTCGGCGGCCCGCAGACGTACGTCCTGGGTGGTGCCTTCAACTGCGGCAAGGCCCAGCCCGGCCAGGTCGCGGCGGTCTCGCACGGCTGCCCGTCCGCCCTCTTCAAGGGCGTCAACATTCTCAACACCACGCAGGAGGCCGGTCGATGAGCGCTCGCACGAACAAGCCGCACGAGATCGTCGAGCGCGCCCTCGGACTGTCCCGGGCGGACGGCTGTGTCGTCATCGCCGACGAGCAGTCGACGGCCAACCTGCGCTGGGCGGGCAACGCGCTGACCACGAACGGCGTCACGCGCGGGCGTACGCTGACCGTCGTCGCGACGGTCGACGGCCGCGAGGGCACCGCCTCCGGAGTCGTCTCGCGCTCGGCCGTGACCGCGGACGAACTGGAGCCGCTGGTGCGTGCCGCCGAGGCCGCGGCCCGCGGGGCGAGCCCCGCCGAGGACGCGCAGCCGCTCGTCGAGGGCGTGCCGGCCTCCCCGGACTTCACGGACGCGCCCGCCGAGACCTCGTCGGCCGTCTTCACGGACTTCGCCCCGGCGCTCGGCGAAGCGTTCGCACGCGCGCGTGCGGGTGGCCGTGAGCTGTACGGCTTCGCCAACCACGAGCTCGTCACCAGCTACCTCGGTACGTCCACGGGCCTGCGGCTGCGCCACGACCAGCCCAACGGGACGCTGGAGCTGAACGCCAAGTCGCCGGACCGTACACGCTCGGCGTGGGCCGGGCGTTCGACGCGTGACTTCAAGGACGTGGACCCGGCGGCGCTCGACGCGGAGCTGGCCGTCCGGCTGGGCTGGGCCGAGCGGCGCGTCGAACTGCCCGCCGGGCGGTACGAGACGCTGCTGCCGCCGACCGCCGTCGCGGACCTGCTGATCTACCAGATGTGGTCGGCGGCGGCCCGCGACGCGGCGGAGGGCCGGACGGTGTTCAGCAAGCCCGGCGGCGGTACGCGCGTCGGCGACCGGCTCACCGAGCTGCCGCTGACCCTGCGCAGCGACCCGCACGCGGCCGGGCTCGAAAGCGCCCCCTTCGTGCTGACGCACTCCTCCGGGGACGACGCCTCCGTCTTCGACAACGGGCTGCCGCTCGGGGCCACGGAGTGGATGCGCGAGGGCGAACTGAAGCATCTGACGAGCACCCGGCACAGCGCCGACCTCACCGGTCTTCCGGTGGCGCCCGGCATCGGCAACCTGATCCTCGACGGCGGCCAGGACACGTCCCTGGAGGAGATGGTCGCCGCCACCGGGCGCGGGCTGCTGCTGACCTGCCTCTGGTACATCCGCGAGGTCGATCCCGCGACGCTGCTCCTCACCGGGCTGACCCGGGACGGCGTCTACCTCGTGGAGAACGGTGAGGTCACGGGTGAGGTGAACAACTTCCGGTTCAACGAGTCGCCGGTGGGGCTGCTGGGGCGGGCGACCGAGGCGGGGCGGACGGAGAAGACGCTGCCGCGCGAGTGGAGCGACTGGTTCACGCGGGCCGCGATGCCTGCGCTGAGGGTGCCCGATTTCAATATGAGCTCTGTCAGTCAGGGCGTATAACCTCGGTAGCCTCGCAGTCGGCTGCCCCTGCGACTGCCACTGGCTGCATGAAGATCATTCAAGGAGACACGAGAACCGTGACGGACATCGTCGACGAGCTGAAGTGGCGCGGCCTTTTCGCCCTGTCCACCGACGAGAACGCACTGCGCAAGGCGCTCGCGGACGGTCCCGTCACGTTCTATTGCGGCTTCGACCCCACCGCGGCCTCGCTGCACGTCGGGCACCTGGTGCAGGTCCTCACCATGCGCCGCCTCCAGCAGGCGGGCCTGCGCCCGCTGGCCCTGGTGGGCGGGGCGACCGGCCAGATCGGCGACCCGCGCCCGACGGCGGAGCGCACGCTGAACGACCCGGAGACGGTCGGCGCCTGGGTCACCCGGCTGCGCTCCCAGATCGAGCCGTTCCTGTCCTTCGAGGGCGAGAACGCCGCGGTGATGGTGAACAACCTGGACTGGACGGCCGGTCTTTCGGCCATCGAGTTCCTCCGGGACATCGGCAAGCACTTCCGCGTCAACAAGATGCTCACCAAGGACTCGGTCGCCCGGCGCCTGGAGTCGCAGGAGGGCATCAGCTACACGGAGTTCAGCTACCAACTGCTCCAGGGCATGGACTTCCTGGAGCTGTACCGAAGGTACGGCTGCACGCTCCAGCAGGGCGGCAGCGACCAGTGGGGCAACCTCACGGCGGGCCTGGACCTGATCCACCGCCTGGAGCCGGACGCCGAGGCGCACTGCATCGCGACGCCGCTGATGGTCAAGGCGGACGGCACCAAGTTCGGCAAGACCGAGGGCGGCGCCGTCTGGCTCGACCCGGAGATGACGACGCCGTACGCGTTCTACCAGTTCTGGCTGAACGTGGACGACCGTGACGTCTCGACGTACCTGCGGATTCTGTCCTTCAGGTCCCGTGCGGAACTGGAGGAGCTGGAGAAGCAGACCGAGGAGCGTCCGCAGGCTCGTGCCGCCCAGCGCGCGCTGGCCGAGGAACTGACCACGCTGGTGCACGGCGCCGGGCAGACCGCGGCCGTGATCGCCGCGTCGCGGGCGCTCTTCGGCCAGGGCGAGCTGGCCGAGCTCGACGCGGCGACGCTGGGCGCGGCGCTCTCCGAGCTGCCGCGCCTCCAGGTCGCCGAGCTCGGCCCTGTGGTGACTCTCTTCGCCGAGGCGGGTCTGGTGGCCAGCAAGTCCGCGGCGCGGCGGACGGTGAAGGAGGGGGGCGCCTACGTGAACAACGTGAAGGTCGCTTCCGAGGACGCCGTTCCTGGCGAGGAGGATCTGCTGCACGGGAGGTGGCTGGTGCTGCGGCGGGGCAAGAAGAATCTCGCGGCCGTTGAGCTCCGCTGAGCGGTAGGTGGCAGCCGGCTGTTCGTACGGTGCGGGTGCGTTGTGGCTTGTCGCGCCGTTCCCCGCGCCCCTGAAGGGCGCGTGCTGAAGGGGCGCCGCCGCTCCTCAGCCCTCAAACGCGAGCAAGGACCGGGGGCGGGTCCTGTGCCGGGCCCGCCCCCTTCTCGTGCGGTCAGGCTCGCTGGCGTTTGGTTTTGTTGCCTCGCATCGCTGTGTAAAGCATGTCTCCCAGGAAGACGATGACGACCGCGGCGGCGAGCTGGAGGGCGTGCCGGCCCCAGTCGATGCCGTCGGTCGCGCCGATGCCGATGCCACGGGCGATCGCGTTGCCCACGATGGCACCGATGATCCCGAAGATCGTGGTGAGCCAGAGCGGACTGTGCTGCTTGCCCGGAATGATCGCCTTGGCCAGCAGGCCCAGTACGAATCCCACGATGATTGCCCACAACCAGCCCATGGCTGCCTCCTCTACGGCTACGGCTCTACGCGAGCATTACGGCCAGTGTCGACCTGTGCGCCGTACGGCGCATGTCGGGCACGCCATACGCGGTACGGCGCAGTCGTCGCCGCCCGACCGGAGGCCGCCCCACTCTCGTGGGCGGCGCACCCGCCGCGTAACGTGGTTGCTCGTACGGGCCGGGGCGCGTCCGACGCGGGTGGGTGGTGGAACGTGATGCGGAAGCAGAGCGACGTCGAGGTCTTCCGGATCACCGGGGCCAGGCAGGGGCTCGCCGACGATGTGCGCGGCAGGCAGCGCCGCTACATCATCTCGATGTCCGTCCGTACGGTCTCCGTGGTCCTCGCGGCCACGCTCTGGAACGTCGAGCGGCATATCGCCGTCGTCGCGCTGGTGCTCGGGCTCCTGCTCCCGTACGTCTCCGTCGTGATCGCCAACGCGGGGCGGGAGAACGCGCCTTCGCTGCCGTCCACCTTCGTGACCGCGCCCACCCGTCCGAGGCTCGCGGAGCCGGACGCCGGCGGTGTCCCGGACAGCAGTGTCCCGGAACCCGTCCCCGGCACCTCGGCCAGCCAGGAAAGCCAGGACAGCCCGGACGACCTGGCGGCCGATCCCGGCGCGCGTCTGCGGGACGAACCGCACGAACGGACCTGAGTACGGGGCTCCGGAAAAAGCGGAATCCCGGCCCCCTACCAAGCTCAAGAAAAGCTCAGATCAATCATGTTGTTCCGTTGCCGGGCGATGGGTTACCCGTGACATACTTGGGTGGCGCTCCGCATCCCCCGTCGGAGCGACAGACCGACGCCGGGCAGCTCCCCCCGTGGCTGCTCGGCGTCGTCCTTTTGGACTCGGCTAGTGTCGGGGACGTGATTCTGAACGTCCCCGGTTCCGACCCCTCTTCTCCGTCCTCCCCCGTCTGTTCCGCGAAGGGCTGCCGTGCGGACGCGGTGTGGGTGCTCGCCTGGAACAACCCGAAGCTGCACACGCCGGAGCGCCGCAAGACATGGCTCGCGTGCGAGGAGCACCGCGACCACCTGTCGCAGTTCCTGGGGGTGCGCGACTTCCTGAAGGACGTGGTGCTCCTGGCGGAGTGGGAATCCGAGTCCGAGTCCTCCGAGTCCGCGGAGCGACCGCCCGCGGAGCGACCGCCCGCGGACTGAGCCGTCAGCCGCCGATCGCCGACATCGGGCGGTCCGGCTGGACGAACGACGGGTCGTCGAGACCCGCTCCGGCCTTCTTCCCCCACATCGCCAGCCGCCAGATCCGGGCGATCTCCTCGTCCGGCGCGTCCGAGCGGAGCGCCGCCCGCAGGTCGGTCTCCTCGCGGGCGAAGAGGCAGGTGCGGACCTGGCCGTCCGCGGTCAGCCGCGTACGGTCGCAGGCCGAACAGAACGGGCGGGTGACCGAGGCGATCACTCCGACCCGGTGCGGACCGCCGTCCACGACCCAGCGCTCGGCGGGGGCCGAGCCCCGCTCGTCGGACCCCTCCTCCGTGAGCTCGAAGCGCGTACGCAGCGAGGCGAGGATGTCGCCGGCGGTGACCATGCCCTCGCGCTTCCAGCCGTGCTGCGCGTCGAGCGGCATCTGCTCGATGAACCGCAGTTCGTAGTCGTTCTCCACGGCCCAGGCGAGCAGGTCCGGCGCCTCGTCCTCGTTCAGTCCGGGCATCAGTACGGAATTGACCTTGACCGGTGTCAGCTCCGCGGCGCGGGCCGCTTCGAGGCCCTCGATGACGTCCTTGTGACGGTCACGGCGGGTGAGGGTCTTGAAGACGTCCGGGCGCAGGGTGTCCAGCGAGACGTTGACCCGGTCGAGGCCGGCGGCCTTCAGGGCGGTCGCGGTGCGCTTGAGGCCGATGCCGTTCGTCGTCAGGGACATCTGGGGGCGGGGGGCGAGTGCTGCCACGCGCTTGACCATCCCCACCAGACCGGGGCGCAGCAGGGGCTCGCCACCGGTGAAGCGGACCTCGGTGATGCCCAGCCGGGTCACCGCGATGTCGATGAGGCGGACGATCTCGTCGTCCGTGAGCAGGTCGGGCTTGGCCAGCCACTGCAGGCCCTCCTCGGGCATGCAGTACGTACACCGGAGGTTGCACCGGTCGGTCAGCGAGACTCGCAGGTCGGTCGCCACCCGGTTGTAGGTGTCGATGAGCACGTGGGCCCCTCCCTCGATACGGACCGCGACACGGACCGAAACGGCTTCGAACGACCGGGTGACCGGGTGACCGGACGGTGGACAGCCGGACAGCCGGACATCCTCGAATTCGAACGATCAGTCGTTCCGATGCACCCGAGCCTACGTGACAGGACCGACAACGAGGGTGGCCCGATCCGACGGGACGCACGGCGGCCGCGTCGTAGGGATCTACGACGCGGCCACTCGGTGTGACGGCCGGTGCGCTCGTCAGGGCGTTGTCAGTGCGTTGTCAGTGGGCTCCGGTTCCGGTGAGGGAGCGGACCTCCAGCTCCGCGTACTTGCCGGCGTCCGGCTCCTCCTTGGACAGGAGGGTGCCGAGCCAGCCCAGCAGGAAGCCGACCGGGATCGAGATGATGCCCGGGTTCTCCAGCGGGAACCAGTGGAAGTCGACGTCCGGGAACATCGAGGTGGCCTTGCCCGAGACGACCGGCGAGAAGAGCACCAGGCCGACCGCGGTGACGAGGCCGCCGTAGATCGACCACAGCGCGCCCTGGGTGGTGAACTTCTTCCAGAAGAGGCTGTAGAGGATCGTCGGCAGGTTGGCGGAGGCGGCGACCGCGAAGGCGAGCGCGACCAGACCGGCGACGTTGAGGTCACGGGCCAGGGCGCCGAGGCCGATGGACACGACACCGATGCCGATGGTGGCGTAGCGGGCGGCCCTGAGCTCTTCCTTCTCGGTGGCCTTGCCCTTCCTGATGACGTTCGCGTAGATGTCGTGGGCGAACGACGAGGACGAGGCCAGGGTCAGACCGGCGACCACCGCGAGGATCGTGGCGAAGGCCACCGCGGAGATCGTGGCGAGCAGGATCGCGCCCCAGGCCGAGTCGACGCCGCCGAGATGCAGGGCGAGCAGTGGCGCGGCCGTGTTGCCCGCCGGGTTGGATTCGACGATCTCCGTCTTGGAGATGAGGGCCGCCGCGCCGAAGCCGAGCGCGATGGTCATCAGGTAGAAGCCGCCGATGATGCCGATCGCCCAGTTCACGGACTTACGCGCGGCCTTGGCGTTGGGGACCGTGTAGAAGCGGATCAGGATGTGCGGCAGGCCCGCGGTACCCAGCACCAGGGCGATGCCCAGCGAGATGAAGTCGATGCTGGAGGTGGTCGTGAGCCCGTACTTCAGCCCCGGCTCCAGGAAGGCCGAACCCTGGCCGCTGTTCTTGGCCGCCTCACCGAGCAGGTCGGAGAGGTTGAAGTCGAACTTGAGCAGCACCAGGAAGGTGATGAGCAGGGTGCCGCTGATGAGCAGCACGGCCTTGACCATCTGGACCCAGGTGGTGCCCTTCATGCCGCCGATGGTGACGTACACGATCATCAGGACGCCGACCAGGGCGACGATGCCGACCTTCCCGGCGTCACTGGTGATACCGAGCAGCAGCGAGACCAGGACGCCCGCGCCCGCCATCTGCGCCAGCAGGTAGAAGATCGAGACGACGATCGTGGAGGTGCCGGCCGCGGTACGGACCGGGCGCTGGCGCATGCGGTAGGCGAGGACGTCGCCCATCGTGTAGCGGCCGGAGTTGCGCAGCGGCTCGGCGACCAGGAGCAGCGCCACCAGCCAGGCGACGAGGAAGCCGATGGAGTACAGGAAGCCGTCGTACCCGAAGAGGGCGATGGCGCCCGCGATGCCGAGGAACGAGGCGGCGGACATGTAGTCGCCGGAGACGGCGAGCCCGTTCTGGAAGGCGCTGAACTGGCGTCCGCCCGCGTAGAAGTCGGCGGCGTCCTTGGTCTGCCGGCCCGCCCAGACGGTGATGACGAGCGTGGCGACGACGAAGACCGCGAACAGGGAGATGATCAGCGGCCGGTGCTCGCTGGCCTCCCCCGCCGCGAGCTGCGCCTGCGCGAGCTGGACCTGAGTGATCGCGGGGCTCATGCGCCGCCCTCCATCCGGGACTTGATCGCCTCGGCCTTGGGGTCGAGCTTGGACGAGGAGTGCCGCTCGTACCACCAGGCGATGAGGAACGTGGTGAGGAACTGGGCGAGGCCCAGGGCGAGGGCAACGTTGAAGTTGCCGAACAGCTTGGTGGCCATGAAGTCGTCCGCGTAGATCGACAGCAGGACGTACAGCACGTACCAGGAGATGAAGCCGATGGTCAGCGGGAAGGCGAAGGAGCGGTGGGCGCGGCGCAGTTCACCGAACTCGGCGCTCTCCTGCACCTCGACGAACTCCGCTGTGGACGGGAGATGAGGTTCGGCTTTCGAGGGGGGTGGTGCGTCGGTGGCCACGGAGTCTCCTCGCGTTGCGGGTGCGGGTGCGGGTTCGACGTCGGATGGGGGTGCTTCAGGATCAGGGGATGGGCCGGGTTCTGGGGACGGACTGGCTGCGGGGGACGGACTGGCTGCGGGCATGGCTGATTTCTGACCTCACGGTGACGTGGATCACGTGTGCCGGGTGGTGATGGTAGGTGCCCCGGGCGTGATCCAACAGAGGGCTCGACGGTGCTCGTGCTCCCTGCTCAACGTCACGGCGCCGCATGGGGCGCGGTTCAACTGCGGGCGCTTCTTTCGGAACTCGTCTTCGGTCTTCGCGAAGACATCCCCGTAAGTCATTGCTGGCCAGGGACGACGGGAGATAGTTTCGGGCCTGCAGCACCCCGTCATGTACCTGCCTGATGCACGTGCCCGACGTACCTGCCTGATGTACCTGCCTGTTGCCTGCCCGAGCACCACCTGTGTTCGGGCCGGTTCCGTTTCCGGATGAAGTGGAGATCCCATGGCTCATCTGCGTTCCAGACGCCGTCTCGCCCTCGCCGTGCCCGTCGTGCTGTCCCTCACCGCCTCGCTCGGCTTCATCCCCGGCGTCGCGTCGGCCGCCCCGCGGTCCGCCGCACCCGCCGTCACCGCGGCCGACGGACCGAACCTCGCGTACGTGGTCAACACGAAGACCGACCACCGCACGATCGGGTCGGTGAAGAAGGAGATAGCCAAGGCCGGCGGCACCGTCGTCACCACGTACGACAGGATCGGCGTCATCGTCGTCCACTCGGCCGACCCCGCGTTCGGACCGCGGATACGCGCCGTGCGCGGCGTCCAGTCCGCCGGTGCCACGCGTACGACACCGCTGACCGCGGCGGGTACGACGGACGAGGGCGCCGTCGACCGCCTGTCGGCCGCCGAGGCCGCCAAGGTCGAGGCCGCGGCCACTCCCCGGAGCGAGCCCCTTGAGGCCGACCAGTGGGACCTGCGCGCGATAGGCGCCGACAAGGCCGCGCGGATCAACCCGGGCAGCAGCAAGGTCACGGTCGCCGTGATCGACACGGGTGTCGACGACACGCACCCGGACCTGGCCCCGAACTTCTCCGCCAAGCAGTCCGCCAACTGTGTGGGCGGCGTGGCCGACACCAGTGAGGGCGCCTGGCGTCCGTACACCGCCGCGGACTACCACGGCACGCATGTCGCCGGTGAGATCGCCGCCGCGCGCAACGGCATCGGCGTCGCCGGTGTCGCGCCCGGTGTGAAGGTCTCCGGCATCAAGGTCAGCGACCCGGACAACGGCCTCTTCTACCCGGAGAGTGTCGTCTGCGCCTTCGTGTTCGCCGCCGACCACGGCGTCGAGATCACGAACAACAGCTATTACGTGGACCCGTGGCTCTACAACTGTGTGGACGACCCCGACCAGAAGGCGATCGTCGACGCGGTGAACCGGGCCCAGCAGTACGCCACGAAGAAGGGCACCCTGCACCTCGCGTCGGCCGGCAACTCCAACCACGACCTGGCCTCGGACGCCATCGTCGACGACTCCAGCCCCGACGACTCGACGCCGGTCACTCGCACGATCGACCCGCACGAGTGCTACGACGTACCGACCCAGCTGCCGGGTGTCGTCACGGTGAGCGCGACCGGCGTACAGAACCTCAAGTCGTACTACTCGACGTACGGCAAGGGTGTCATCGACATCGCGGCTCCCGGTGGTGACCGGCTCTACCAGATCCCGGACACCCCGTCGAAGAACGGCCGCATCCTCTCCACCCTGCCGGGCAACCAGTACGGCTACCTCCAGGGCACGTCGATGGCCTCGCCGCACGCCGCGGGCGTCGCCGCGCTGCTGAAGTCCGAGCACCCGCGGGCGACTCCGGCCCAGCTGCAGGCGCTGCTGAAGGCCCAGGCGGACAACCCGGGCTGCCCGGACTCGTACGACCAGGACGGCAACGGCACGCAGGACGCCACCTGTGAGGGCGGCAAGCGCGTGAACGGCTTCTACGGCTTCGGCGTCGTCGACGCCCTGAAGGCAGTCAAGTAGCCCGATTCTCCCGGCTTTCCCGATCCACTCCGGGATTTCCCGATGCACTCCGGGATTTCCCGCACAGCACGGCCCGCACGGCTGCACAGCAGGTCCCGACAGCACGGCCCGCACGCACTCGCGAAACGAACTGGAGACAGCATGACCGCGCCTACTACGCGCTCACGCCGCGTCATAGCCATCCCGCTGGGAATGGCCATGGCCACGGCTCTCGCCTTCCTGCCGAACGTCAGCGCGTCGGCGGCTCCGGCGGCCGACACGGCCAACGTGACCGACGTGGCCGGAAAGATCTCGGCGGAGGCCACCCCGCTGAGCTACGTCGTCAACGTCCGCGCCGGACACGGCCCTTCGTCTCAGATCAAGAAGGCCATCGCCAAGGCCGGCGGCACGATCGTGACGTCGTACGACCGGATCGGCGTGATCGTCGTCCACTCGTCGAACCCCGACTTCGCCAAGAGCGTCCGCAAGGTGCACGGCGTGCAGTCGGCGGGCTCGACACGTACGGCGCCGCTGCCCGCGCAGTCCACCACCGACGTCGGCACCCCGAAGGTGCTCACCTCGGAGGACGTCGCGGACGTCGAGGCCGCGGCCGGACAGGACCCCCTGGAGCCGCTGCAGTGGGACCTGCCCGCCATCAAGGCGGACAAGGCCCATGAGAAGACCCTCGGGAGCCGCAAGGTCACCGTCGCCGTGATCGACACCGGCGTCGACGACACGCACCCCGACATCGCGCCGAACTTCGACCGCAAGGCGTCGGCCAACTGCGTGTCGGGCAAGGCGGACACGACCGACGGGGCCTGGCGGCCGAGCGCCGCCGAGAGCCCGCACGGCACGCACGTGGCGGGCGAGATCGCCGCCGCGAAGAACGGTGTCGGCGTCACGGGCGTCGCGCCCGGCGTGAAGGTGTCGGGCATCAAGGTCTCCACGACGGAGGGCTTCTTCTACACGGAGGCCGTCGTCTGCGGCTTCATGTGGGCGGCCGAGCACGGCGTGGACGTCACGAACAACAGCTATTACACCGACCCCTGGTACTTCAACTGCAAGAACGACCCGGACCAGAAGGCGCTCGTCGAGGCCCTCGGCCGGGCGACGAAGTACGCGGAGAAGAAGGGGACGGTCAACGTCGCGGCGGCGGGCAACGAGAACTACGACCTCGCCGCGGACGAGATCACCGACCCGACCTCGCCCAACGACACGACTCCCTCGGAGCGTGTCATCGACCCGTCCGAGTGCCTCGACATCCCGACCCAGCTGCCGGGTGTCGTCACGGTCGCGTCGACCGGCGCGAAGGGCATCAAGTCGTCCTTCTCCAACCACGGCCTGGGCGTCATCGACATCGCGGCTCCCGGCGGCGACTCGACGCGCTTCCAGACCCCGGCCCCGCCCGCCACCAGCGGCCTGATCCTCGGCCCGCTGCCTGGCGGCTCGTGGGGATACATGGCCGGTACGTCGATGGCGTCGCCGCACGTCGCGGGCGTGGCCGCGCTCATCAAGTCGACGCACCCGCACGCCTCGGCGGCCCTGGTCAAGGCGCTGCTGTACGCGGAGGCCGACGACACGCCGTGCACCGACCCGTACGACATCGACGGCGACGGCAAGGTCGACGCGGTCTGCGAGGGGCCGAAGAACCGCAACAGCTTCTACGGCCGGGGCACCGCGGACGCGCTGGACGCGGTGACGAAGTAGGGCATCACCTGAAGGGCGTCGCCCGAGGGCGCCGCCCGACGGGCCGGGGCCGGGCAGCCGTGTGCTGCCCGGCCCTTTCGTGCTGCCGACCCGGATTCCCCTCCCGACCCGGATGCCCCTGCCGGATCTGAGTCAGGGGGCGGCCGACGGCGTATGAAAGGGCGAAATGCCCGAGGGGCGGGTGGCATGCGGTTCCCCCAGTCGTTTTCCAGGACTTGCCCGGATCTGGGACGACTGGTGAAGATCTTGAGGTGAGTTCGATAAGACCGACTGCCGACACGGGTGGCGAGGCGGGCGCGCCCCGGGTGAGCGCGGCCTCCGTACAACGTTCCGTCACCGTCCTTGCCCTGGTGGCCCTGGCCGCGCTGATCCCGCTGCTGGGGCCGCCCGTCGCGCTGCGCGGCACGGGCGAGGCCGCCGCGCCCGGAGTGGGCGGCATCGCGCTGCTGCGGACGGTCCTGTTCGCGGCGGTGTGCGTGCCGGCCGGCGAGCTCTTCGTCTCCCGGCTCGTCACCCGGCTGGCCCTCGGGGTGCCCGGAGCTTCGCCGGAGGGCGCCCCGCGCAGCTGGGCCCCGGCCGCGGCCGCTGCCGGTTTCGTCGCCGCGTTGGGTCTCGCCTCGGTGGTGGCCACCGGGAACCTGGTGCCGCGCAGCCTCTCCGACATGGACATCGGCGGGCTCTACCAGTCCAGGGACGGCGCGCTCGCGCTCCTGGAGGTCAACGCGTTCGTCGTGCTGGGCCTGTGCGCCCTGTCGCGCCGCCCGGCCGCCCAGGTGTGGCCGCTGGCCGCGGTGGCCGTCGCGGAGGCGCTGCGCGCCCATCCGACGACCGAGCAGAGTCCGCTGATCGGCGCGGGCCTGACGCTGGTTCACGTGACCTGCGCGGCCCTGTGGGCGGGCGGACTGCTGCACGTGCTGCGCACGCTGCTGCGGTGGCGGACCAGCGCGCCCGGGGAGGGCGTCGCGCTGTTGGGCCTCTACGCGCGCGTGGCGGCCGTCCTGCTCGCCGTGATCACCGCGACGGGCATCTGCAGCACCCTGCGCCGGATGCCGCCGGGCACGGTCCTTGACCAGCTGACGACGACGGCGTACGGGCGCACCCTGCTCGCGAAGGTGCTCCTCGTGGCCGCCGTCGCCGTCCTCGCGCTGTGGGCCCGCAGGCGGCTGCGCCGGGCGGCCGAACCGCTCACCGCGTACTCCCCCGCGCGCGCGGAGGTCGTGGTGCTGGGTCTTGTGGTGGCGGTCTCGGCCGTGCTCACGGCTGTGCCGGTGCCGATCCGCTGGTGACCGCGCGGCCCGCCGGAGCGGGTGCGGGTACGGGTACGGGAGCGGAGTCCGCCGGCTGCCAGCCCGGTCCTCGGAACACCCGCCCGGCCCGCTCGCGCCAGCTCCCCGCCCCTCTCAGGTCCCTGGCGATGGCGGCGTACTCGTGCGTGGCGACCTGGAGCGGGTTGTACGTGCTGATGTTCTTGGTCAGCCCGTACACCGGGCGGTCCGTCT
This sequence comes from Streptomyces aurantiacus, assembly GCF_001418335.1. Taxonomy (GTDB): domain Bacteria; phylum Actinomycetota; class Actinomycetes; order Streptomycetales; family Streptomycetaceae; genus Streptomyces; species Streptomyces aurantiacus. The sequence goes on from NZ_LIPP01000179.1 coordinate 22,179, forward strand.
CCGGCACGAACGACCCGAAGAGGCGGTCCCAGACGATCAGGATTCCGCCGAAGTTACGGTCCAGATAGCCGCCCTGGGAGGCGTGGTGGACCCGGTGGTGCGAGGGCGTGTTGAAGACGAACTCGAAGGGCCGGGGCAGTTTGCCGATGCGCTCGGTGTGGATCCAGAACTGGTAGACGAGGTTCGCGGACGAGCAGAACGCGAGCGCGGCCGGATGGACGCCGAGGGCGATGAGGGGCACATAGAACGGCCACACGGTCCAGGTCGTCCAGGGCTGTCGCAGTGCGGTGGTGAGGTTGAACTTCTCGCTGGAGTGGTGCACGACGTGACAGGCCCACAGGATGCGGATCACGTGATGCCCGCGATGGGACCAGTAGTAGAAGAAGTCCTGCGCCAGCAACATCAGTGGCACGGTCCACCACAGGACGGGCACGCGCAGTGGTGTCAGCTCATATATGGCCGTGTAGACGGCGAGGATCGGAATCTTCCACAGGAAGTCGAAGGCCATACTGCCCAGGCCCATCCCGACACTCGTGACGGCGTCCTTCGTCTCGTACCCCGCGGCGGACTCGTCCGGGTGGATCCGGACACTCACCATCTCCACGACGGTGAGCAGCACGAAGGCGGGTATCGACCACAGCACGACGTCGGGCAGGTTCGGCATGAGTGCACCGTAGGACGGCCGGACCCGCCCCGGCTAGACGTAGTTACCCACAAGTATTACCGACGGTACGCAGTTGTTTCCTGGCCATTTCCACCAAGAGACCGCAGGCCCGCCGCCCACGGCTGTCACACCCCCGCCGCCC
>NZ_LIPP01000018.1 GCF_001418335.1 Streptomyces aurantiacus
GCCGACGCCGTCGCCGACTTCTCCCGCGAGGACCACGACATGGCCCTGCGCTGGGCCGCCGGCCGCTGCGCGGTCGTGACCACCACCGACGCGCTCTTCAAGGAGATCCGAACCCCATGACCCTCACCCGGGAACAGATCCGCGGTGACATCGCCGGCGCCCTCGGCGAGGACCCCGCGGACATACCCTTCGACGAGAACCTTCTCGACCACGGCCTCGACTCGGTCCGGATCATGACGCTGCTCGAACAGTGGCGCCGTGAACACGGCGTCGAGGCCGACTTCGCTGACCTCGCCGAACAGCCCGCCATCGATGCCTGGGCACCCCTGCTGGGGGCCTCGTGACCACCCCGGTGACCACCCCCGTGACCGCCCTCGTGACGGCCGGCGGCAGGACCGCGCCCGCCGGGCCAGTCACCGAACTCCCTCTGACAGCCGCCCAGTCGGGCATGTGGTACGCGCAGGCCCTCGATCCGCTGAGCCCCGCGCAGAACACCGCGGAGTGCCTGGAGATCGACGGACCGCTCGACGCCGCCGTGTTCGCCGCGGCTCTGCGACAGGTCACGGCCGAGGCCGACGTGCTGCGCGTCCGCGTCGAGGACACTCCGGACGGCCCCCGCCAACACCTGTGCGCCGGCATCGAGGTGCCGCTGACCGTGCACGACCTGCGCGACGCCGACGCCGACGCCGACGCCGACGACGCCGTCCCCCGGGCCGAGGCGTGGATGCGCGCCGACCTGGCCGAACCCTGCGACCTGGCGGCCGGTCCGCTGTTCCGGCACGCCCTGTTCCGGGTCGGTGAGGAGCGGTGGCTGTGGTATCAGCGCGTCCATCACCTCGTCATGGACGGCTTCGGCTACTCCCTGCTCGTACGGCGCACCGCGGAGGTCTACTCGGCGCTCGCGCGCGGCGAGGAACCCGCTCCGCGCACCTTCGGGACCCTGGCCGAACTCGTCGCGCAGGACGCCGAGTACCGGTCCTCGGACGCCTTCGTGGCCGACCGCGCCCACTGGGGGCGCGCCTTCGCCGACCGGCCCGAAGCACCCCGGCTCGCGGGCCGCGGCGCGCTGCCCTCGCGCACGTTCCGCCGCCGCACGGCGTACCTGGCCCCCGACACCACCGAGCGGCTGCGCGACCTGGCGGCCCGGACCCGTGCGACCTGGCCGGACGTCCTCATCGCCGCGCAGGCGCTGTACACCGCCCGCGCGACCGCGCGGCAGGAGGTCGTGCTCGGGCTGCCGATGATGGGCCGCCTGGGGTCGGTCGCGCTGCGCGTGCCGGGCATGGTGATGAACGTGCTGCCGCTGCGGCTGGCCGTCTCCCCCGACGCGACCTTCGCCGAACTGGTGCGCCAAGTGGTGCTCGGTGTGCGGGAGATACGCCGCCACCAGCGCTACCGCTACGAGGACATCCGCCGCGACCTGGGGCTCCTGGGCGAGAACCGGAGCCTGGTCGGTCCGCTCGTCAACGTCATGCCGTTCGACTACGGAGTGGACTTCGCCGGCGCCCCCGCCCGGGCCCGGAACCTGTCCGCGGGCCCCGTGGACGATCTGACGGTCAACATCTACGACCGGGCCGACGGCCGCGGCCTGCGCGTCGACCACGACGGCAACCCGGCCCTGTACGAGGACAGCGACCTCGCGGCCCACCAGGAACGCTTCCTGGGTCTCCTGGACCGGCTCTGTGCCGGCGACCCGCAACTGCCGCTCTCCACCCACGGCATCGCGACGCCGGCCGAAGAGGCCCTGGTCGTCGACGAGTTCAACCGCACGGACCGCGAGGTGCCCCCGACCACGCTCATCGGCCCCATCGAGTCGCGTGCCGCCCGGACCCCGGACGCCACGGCACTGCTGTACGGGGACAGCGTGCTGACCTACGCGGAACTCAACGCCCGCGCCAACCGGCTGGCCCGGCATCTGCGGACCCTCGGCGCACGCCCCGGAGCGGTGGTGGCCGTCTCGGTGCCGCGCTCGGTGGAGCTGGTCGTCTCCCTGCTCGCCGTGCTGAAGGCGGGGGCCGCGTATCTGCCGCTCGATCCGGACTATCCGGCGCGGCGGCTCACGTACATGCTCCAGGACGCGCAGCCGGTATGCGCCGTCACGGACCGGGCGGGACGGCTGCCCGGCGACGCCGGTACCCCGCTCGTGGTCCTGGACGGGCTCGACGTGTCCGCCCACCTGCCGGTCGACCCGGCACGGGCCCTCACGCCCGCCCACCCGGCCTACGTCATCTACACGTCGGGATCCACCGGGCGGCCCAAGGGCGTCGTCGTCCCGCACGGAGCGATCGACAACCGGCTGCGCTGGATGCAGCACACCTACGGGCTGACCGCCGAGGACCGGGTGCTGCAGAAGACCCCGTCGTCGTTCGACGTGTCCGTGTGGGAGTTCTTCTGGCCGCTCCGCGAGGGCGCCGCACTCGTCCTCGCCGAGCCGGGCGGGCACAAGGACCCGGCCTACCTGGCGCGCCTGATCCGCGAACGGTCCGTCAGCACCTGTCACTTCGTGCCGTCGATGCTCCAGGTCTTCCTGGCCGACGCGGACACGGCCGGGTGCGACGCGCTGCGGAGGGTCTTCTGCAGCGGCGAGGCACTGCCGAGAGAGACCGCGAACGCCTTCGGACGGGCACTGCCGGACGTGGAACTGCACAACCTGTACGGACCGACGGAGGCCGCCGTCGACGTCACCCACCACGCCTGCGCACCGGCCGGCACCGGCCCGGTACCGATCGGGCGGCCGGTGTGGAACACCCGCCTGTACGTCCTCGACGCCGCGCTCCAGCCGTGCCCGCCGGGCATACCGGGTGAACTGTTCCTGGCGGGAGAGCAGTTGGCCGACGGCTATCTGAACCGCCCGGAGCTGACCGCGTCCCGGTTCGCCGCCGACCCCTTCGGGGCGCCTGGCGCACGGATGTACCGCACCGGCGATCTGGCGCGCTGGACCGCCGGGGGCGAGGTCGAGTACCTCGGCCGCACCGACCACCAGGTGAAGCTGCGCGGGCAGCGCGTCGAACTCGGCGAGGTCGAGGCCGCGCTGACCGGGCAGCCGGGCGTGGACGGAGCCTGCGCCCTGGTGCGGGAGGACCGGCTCGTCGGATACGTCACCGGCGGCGCCGACCCCACCACCGTACGGGCGGCGCTGGCGCGCGAGCTGCCGGAGCATCTGGTGCCGGCGGCGGTCGTCGCCCTCGAAGCGTTCCCGCTGAGCCCCAACGGCAAGCTGGACCGGCGCGAACTGCCCGCTCCCGTCTACGCGGGCGGCCCGGACGCCCGTCGCCCCGCGGGCCCCCGCGAGGAGACGCTGACCCGGCTCTTCGCGGAGGTCCTCGGCGTCGAACGGCCCGGCCCCGACGACGCCTTCTTCGACCTCGGCGGCACCTCGCTGCTCGCGGTACGGCTGGTGAACCGTATACGGGAGGAGTTCGGCGCCGAGCTGACCATCGGCTCACTGTTCGAGGCGCCCACCCCGGCCGCGCTCGCCGCCCGCCTCGCCGACGCGGGCCTCGCGGCCGAGGACGCGCTGGACGTCGTACTACCCCTGCGCGCCGAGGGGGACCGGCCCCCGCTGTTCGCGTTCCATCCCGCGGGCGGGATCGCCTGGTGCTACGCGGGTCTCGCCGCGAGGCTCGGGCCGGGACAGCCGGTGTACGGCATCCAGGCGCGCGGCCTGATCGGTGACGAACCGCTGCCCCGCACGCTCCAGGAACAGGCGGCCGACTACGTCGGGCACATCCGGGCGGTCCGCCCGCACGGCCCCTACCGCCTTCTCGGCTGGTCGGTCGGCGGAATCCTCGCGCACACGGTGGCCACCCTGCTCCAGGAGGCCGGTGAGACGGTCGACCTCCTGGCGCTGCTCGACGCGTTCCCCGCCGAACAGTGGCGGGAGCGGCCCGCGCCCGAGGAGGGCGACGCGCTCACCGCCGTGCTGCGGATGGCGGGCTTCGACCGTGCCGGCGAGCGCACCCGGGACGACGTACTGGCCACGCTGCGCCGGGCGAGCAGCCCGCTCGCGGGACTCACCGACCACACCCTGTCGAGGATCGTCGACATCGTCCCCAACCACGCCCGCATGATGCGCGAGCACCACCACCGCCCGTACGACGGCGACGTGCTGTTCTTCACGGCCGCCGCCCCGCGGCCGGAGGACTGGCTGACCCGTGAGGCGTGGCGGCCGCACGTGCGAGGCGCGGTCGTCAATCACGACCTCGACTGCACGCACCCGCAACTGATGCGGGACCGGCACCTGGACACGGTCGCGGCGGCACTGGCGGCACGGCTCAAGGAACTCGGCGCATGAGCCGCGGGGCCGGTCCGTCCGCCCCGGGGCCAGAGGGCCGGGCACCGCTGCCGGCGTGGGGTCCCGGCACCGGGGTCCCGGCACCGGAGGGCCGGGCGTCCCCGCCGTGCGGTTCAGCCGCCGGAGAGCAACTCCACCAATCCGTCGGCCAGTTCGGTGCGCCAGCAGAGGTAGTCGTGGCCGCCGTTGAACTCGCGGTAGGCGGCGTTCTCGTAACCCGCGGCGGCGAGGGTGTCGCGCAGCCGGCGGGCGGCGGGGAGGGCCACCCATTCCTGCTCCCCGAAGGAGAGCCGAAAGCGCACAGGCCGGCGCGGTTCCCCGGCGACGCGTCCGGTCAGCCACTCCGCTTCCGGTCCGACGGGCCACCAGAAGGAGCCGGACTGGACGAGCGCGTTGCCGAAGCGGTGCGGAGCCGCAAGGGCCGCGTAGGCGGCGGTGAGTCCGCCGAGGCTCTGACCGGCGACCACCGTACGCGCGGGATCGTCGGTGACCGGCAGCCGGCCCGCCGCCCAAGGCAGCAGTTCGTCGACGAGGAAGGCCACGAACTCCGGCCGGCAGGTCAGTTCCGTCCAGCGGGTGCCGGGGTCCACCGAGTCCGGCAGGACGGCGGCGAGCGGCGGGACACGGCCGTCCGCGATGAGGTTGTCGAGCAGGTGGGCGACGCCGAGCCGGGGCTGCCAGTGCTCCCCGTCGAGCAGCACGAGCACCGGCAGCTTCGCCGGTTCCCGCACGGCCCCCGGTGGTTCGTACAGCCAGACACGCCGCTCGGTGCCGAGGCGCGCGCTCGCCACCCGGTGCTCGGTCACGGTCCCCCTGGCCACGCCCGGCCTCGGGTCCCAGTCGGACGAGTCGGGGGCGCCCGGAAGTTCGGCGTACGACACCGGGTCGCCGCCCCACCGGCGTGGCAGAGTACGGCTGTTGTACGGGTCGGCGTGACGCCTGGTCCGCAGCCACCGCCAGTACTCCGGTCCGCCCTGCTCCGGCCCTTCGCCCTCGTCGACGTGGAAGTCGTAGGTGCCGCGCCAGTCACGGCGCAGCCGGAGCGTCCAGTGCCAGACGTCGGTGCCGGGCGCCCGCTCCATCAGGTTGCCCTCGGGACGGCGGGGGTCGCCGAGCTTGTTGGGCAGGACCTGTACGGCGCGGGTGGCCGGGCCACCGCGCCAGAGGAAGGTCATGGCCACATGGTCGGCGCTGCCCTGCGGGTCGGCCGAGACGACCGGGGTGCCGCGCCTGCGCGCATCCGCCCAGAACGCCTCGACGGCCTGCGGGCCGGGCAGGGGGAGAACCGGTTCCGCCAGCCGCGGCAGCCTGTCGGGACGCGGGAGCCGGGGCGGGTGGTGGGGCGTGCGCTCAGGCGGCGTGCGGGCAAACATGCGTGGAGACTCCGGGCGTTCGGGAATGATCCGCAATATTCCTACTCAGATCACCACAACTGTCGCACACATCACACCGGAAACAAGCATTACTTAGGTAAGCCTAAGCTAACTTATCCTCAAGCAATCATCTCCTTCAAGGAGTTGACCCGCATGTTCTCCAAGGAGCTGACCCGCATGACCTCGTCCGCCCGCACCAGCCGTCGCACCGTTGTCCGCGCGGCGATCGCCGTCGCGCTCGTCTCCGGCAGCACCTTGACGGTGACCGGTACGGCGTCCGCCGGCACGTCCGGCACGTCCGGTACATCCGGTTCGACCGTCGAGTCCGCCCCGCTGGTGACCGGCCTCTACCAGTCCGCGTACTCGGAGCGGAACCACGTCCTGTGGGCGACCTCGGCCGTCGGCCGGCCGCCGGTCACCGACTCCCGTCTGCTGAAGGTGGATCCGCGCGCGCTGACCGTGGAGGCCACGTACACGCCGCCGGTCACCGACACGGCCACCGGCGCCGTCGAGGCGGTCTACGGCGTGGCTGTCGACGACGAGCACAACACGGTCTGGACGACGAACACCCGCAGCAACTCGGTCGCCGTCTACAGCCAGCGCACCGGCGCCCACCTCGCCACGCTCCCGAACGTGAGCCACGCGCGCGAGATCGTGGTCGACGAGCGCCACGACACCGTATGGGCCAGTGGCTTCGGCGACGGCACGCTCGTCGCCTTCGACACCCGCACCTTCAAGGAGAAGCAGCGCGTCACGGTCGCGGGTTCGGGGCCCACGGGTCTCGCCGTGAACGAGCGGACCGGCACGCTCTACGCCGCCGACCTCAGCAACGACCGGCTCATCCAGGTCTCCCGCGACTCCGCGACCCCGCGGTTCATCCCCACCGGTGACGGGCCGATCTCGGTCTCGCTCTCCCGGGACGGGCGCACCGCCTACACGGCCGACCAGACCGCCGGCGGCATCTCGGTCGTCGACCTGCGCGAGGGCACGGTCACCAGGTCCGTGGCGACCGGTGCGGGCGCCCTGTCCGTGGCCACCGACACCCGCTCCGGGAACGTCCTGGTCGCCAACCGCACGACGGCCACCGTGTCGGTCGTCGACCCACGCAAGGGCACCGTCAAGGAGTCCCTGGCCACGGGCGCCAACCCCAACCACGTCGAGGTGGCCGACGGCACCGCGTACGTGGTCGACAAGTCCGGGTCCGGCGCAGCCGGCGAGGACCAGGTCAACCGGATCAGCCTCGCTCGCTGAGACCGGGACGACGGCCCTCCCCGAGCGACAACGACCGCACAGACCGATGTGCCCGCGCACCACAGCGTGCGGGCACATCACCCCGTTCTCGCTCAGGTCACCTGGAGGCGAGGGTCCCGTCCGCCCGGTCTACGTCTCCCTCCACGAAGGCACCATCGCCGCCCTCAAGGCACGCACCGGCAAACGCGGCATGGCCACCTACGTCGAAGGCCTCATCCAGCGCCAACTGGAGCGCGACCGGCTGCGCGAACTCATCGAGGACGCCGAGGCCGAGGACATCCGCGTCGTCACCAGCTCCATCACCCTCGTCGAAGCCCGCGACCCCAAGACCAACCAGGCCCTCCCGAGGAGCTCTTCATGCTGTGCGGCACCGGCGTCCACATCAGCAAAATCTGACACCGTGCGAAGCCAGGGCAGCCGCAACCTCCCACTCGTTGCCGCTCAGCGCAACCATGTCCGACAACGGGCACCCACTGTGCGCGCTGAAGTAGACCGTCTTTCCGCACGGTCCGGACCGCCGGTAGCACCGGGGGCACCAGCCGCAGCTCACACACTTCCCCGTCCAAAAGCGCGGCAGCACCGCGCTCACCAGCGGAATCTCCTCCCTCGCATGCGCCCCGCAAGGTTGCGCACCCACCGCGTCCCCGGAGCCTCTCGCATGGCCACTGAGCCCGAACTTACGCCCGTAGTCGACTTCCTGAGCGAGCACAGCCCCAGTAAGAGCTGCGTCATGGCCTTGATCGGTCCGTACCACGGCTCTCGGTCTCTCACCGGAGTGTTGACCTGTAAAGACAAGCACCACGCGTACCAAGCCGTCCAGCTACTGCGCCGAGCGCTGGCCGCCCGCGACACCGCCGCCGTCGCGGAAGACCTGCGTGCTCTGGCCGCGGCACTACCGGACGCTCCCGCCGGCTCGCTGCGCACGGCTACGGCCCATGCAGCGTCAGGAACCTGGCCCGCCCCCGCAGGCACGACGTTCTGTCCGCCTGTCGAAAACCCTAGGGAGGATGGGGGTACACAAGGCGACGAGGCCTCCGCCGTGTCAGAGTCAGCAACGCCCCATGGAGCTCGTCTGAAGGACCTGCCAGGCAAGGTCGTACGCATCTCCCACCTGCGCGAGTTCCACATCACCGACGAGGACGCACTCATACGCGCGGCGATGGATGCGGATTGGGATCCGTTGCCCTCGTCCGAGTTGGCCGAGGACGACCCGCGCGACCTGATCGGCGCCGTGATGACCCTGACCGAAAGCGGTAGTTGGATCACCGGCGCGGACACCTTGGAAGACCAGAGCGAGGCAGGACGCCTCTGTCGTCATCGCATCGGTCCTGGGTCCGTGGCGGGGGCCCTGACCGGGGTGGCCGACGGGCTGGCCACTGGTCTGGCCTGGGGCTTCCTCCAGGCCAGGTACGAATCGTTCACGCTCGCCCGATGGTGGCTCGCCCTGCGTGGCCAAGTGCCATGGCGGTTGATGTCATTTCTTGCGGATGCACATCGGCGGGGAGTGCTGCGGCAGGTCGGAGCCACTTACCAGCTCCGCCACGCCGAACTGCAGCGTCGCCTCGCCGGAAGGACGTGAGCCAATTCCCGTCGGAGACGCCGGTTCAATCCCCTTGCGACTCACCCGTGGCGGAAGGCGTCGCGTGCGCGGTGATGGTGAGACCGGAGAAGTCCCTGCCCTGGACGACAGGGCCGTACTGCGTGCCCCCGCTGACCTGGTTCGTCACCGCACCTTCACCCGTGCACACCGACTCCGCCTGCCGCCACCAGCTCTCCAGGGCGAGGCGAAACTCCGCGTCGAGCGCAGCGCGCACCAGAACCCCGATCATCAGATCGACGCACTACTCCGCCACGGCGTCGACCGCGACAACATCCACGTCGATGTCGCCAGCGGCGCGAAGACGTCCCGCCCGAAGCTTGACCTCGTCATGCGGCTGCTGCGCTCCCAGGCAGTACCGCTTGGCGACAGCTGGAGGTATGGAACAACGGCAGAGCGTTCGTCGGCATGCCTCTGCGCGCGCTCTTGGCCACCGGTCGCCTACGGCGGCAGCTCCCGGACCTGGCTGATGCCACGCCATAAGGTAAAGGATAGAGAAAAACCCCAGGTCACGGCGAGTGAGTCCTGGGGTTCCTCAGAGCCGCCTTCGGGATTCGAACCCGAGACCTACGCATTACGAGTGCGTTGCTCTGGCCAGCTGAGCTAAGGCGGCGTGTTGCCAGCACTATGGTGCGATCGGCAACGTCAGCAAGTCTACACAGTTTCCGGGGGTGCTCCGTACCTGCCCTGGAGGCACCCCCGGTCGGCTCGTCGGCGGCTTGGCCGCGGCTCGGCCGTCCCCTGCAGCCGCTCGGTGATCAGGTCGCCGAGCAGCGCTTTTCGTTCTTCGGAGCGGCGCCTTCGAGGAGGTAGCTGTTGATCGCGGAGTCGATGCACTCGCTGCCGCGCCCGTACGCCGTGTGGCCGTCGCCCTCGTAGGTGAGGAGCGTTCCGGAGGAGAGCTGGGCGGCGAGTGACTGCGCCCAGGAGTAGGGGGTCGCGGGGTCCCTGGTGGTGCCCACCACGACGATGGGCGCGGCGCCCTTCGCCTCGATCCGGCGGGGCTCACCCGTCGGCCTCACCGGCCAGTAGGCGCAGTTCAGTGAGGCCCAGGCCAGGCCCTCGCCGAAGACCGGGGAGGCCTTCTCGAAGTCGGGGACGCCCTTCTCGACCTCCTCCGGAGAGGTGAAGGCGGCGGGCAGGTCCAGGCAGTTGACGGCCGCGTTGGCGGACATCAGATTCGCGTAGCGGCCGTCCGCGTCCCGCTCGTAGTAGCTGTCGGACAGGGTGAGCAGGCCCGCGCCGTCCTTGCCCTTCATGGCCGTGCCGAGGGCCTCGCGCAGTTGCTCCCAGGCCCCCTCGTCGTACATCGCGGCGATGACGCCCGTCGTGGCCAGCGCCTCGCCCAGCTTCCGGCCGTCCGCGTCACCCGCGTCGATGGGGGCGGAGTCCAGCCGCCGGAAGAACGCCTTCAGGTTCTTGCCGGCCTGCTCCGGCGATGTGCCCGCCCCGCCCAGCGGGCAGTCGGACCGATGTACGCAGTCCTTCGCGAAGGACCGGAACGCCGTCTCGAAGCCGGCCGTCTGGTCCTGGTTCATCTTCCGTGCCGACAGGGACGGGTCCATCGCTCCGTCCAGGACCAGCCTGCCCACGCGCTCCGGATACAGGCCCGCGTAGGTCGCCCCGAGGAACGTGCCGTACGAGGCCCCCACGTAGGTCAGCTTCTCGTCGCCCAGCGCGGCCCGTACGAGGTCCATGTCCCGGGCCGCCTCGACCGTGGACACATGGCGCAGCAGATTCGCCGAGCGCTGTCCGCAGGCCGCCGCGAACGCCTTGAAGGCGTCGACCAGTTCACCGGTCTCACGCGCGTCGTCGGGGGTCGTGTCCGTCTGCGTGTACGTGTCCATCCGCCGCCCGGTGAGGCATTCGACGGGCTCGCTGCGCGCGACGCCTCGCGGGTCCACCGCGACCATGTCGTAGCGGGCGCGCACCTTCGCCGGGTAGCCGACGCCCGCATACGACTGGAGGTAGTCGACCGCCGATCCGCCCGGCCCACCGGGGTTCACCAGCAGCGAACCGAGGCGCTTGCCCGGCCCCGTGGCCTTCTTGCGGGCCACCGCCAGCCGGATGTCGCCCTTGGCCGGCTCGGCGTAGTCGAGCGGCGCCTTCAGCGTGCCGCACTCGAATCCGGAGACACCGCAGGCCCGCCAGTTCGGCCGCTGGCCGTAGTACGAGGCCAGCGCGGACGGCGTGGCCTCGGGCAGCGCGCGCAGCACCACCGACCCGACCGGGCTCGCGGAGCTCGTCGAACTCCCCGCGGAGCAGGCGGAGACAGCGGAGACGAGGAGTCCGGCGACGGCGAACAGCGTGCCGTACGCGCGGACGGATCGGACAGACCGGTGGGATCCGACAGACCGGTGGGATCGGTGGGCCCTGAGTGACCTGGGCCGGCGCCTGGAGTACATCGAACGAGCGTAACCCTGCGCGGCGACTTGATTGCCCAGAGTCGCGAGCACGCCTCGTACGAGTGAGGGCGTCAACCCGTCGCGGACGGTCCCGTGTGACCGGCTCGGGGGTGGCGAGGGGAGCGGGCAGACTCCCCCGATACCGCCACACCCTCACCACACCCCTCACCCCGCCCGCAACGCCATCGTCATGGCCTCCACCGCCAGCAGCGGTGCCACGTTCCGGTCCAGTGCCTCGCGGCAGGCGGCGATCGCCTCTATCCGGCGCAGGGTGGCCTCGGGCGACGACCCGCGGGCCAGCCGGTCCAGCGTGTCCCGCATCTCCGTGTTGGAGAGGGCGAGGTCCGTGCCGAACTGGAGGGCGAGTACGTCGCGGTAGAAAGCCGTGAGGTCGATCAGGGCCAGGTCCAGGCTGTCACGCTGCGTACGCGTCTTGCGGCGCTTCTGCCTGTCCTCCAACTCCTTCATCACGCCCGCGGTGCCACGCGGCATACGGCCGCCCTGCGCCGCGCCGAGGGCCGCCTTCATGTCCTCGGTCTCCTTGACGTCGGTCTCCTCGGCGACCTGCTTGGCGTCCTCGGACGCCGCGTCGATCAGCTCCTGGGCCGATCTGAGGCAGGCGCCCACGTCGTCGACCCGGAGCGGCAGCTTGAGGACGGCGGCTCGGCGCGCGCGGGCCCGCTCGTCCGTGGCGAGACGGCGGGCACGCCCGATGTGGCCCTGCGTGGCACGGGCCACGGCAGCCGCTATGTCCGGCTCGATGCCGTCGCGGCGTACGAGGACATCGGCGACCGCGGCCACCGGGGGCGTCCGGAGCGTGAGGTGCCGGCACCGGGAGCGGATCGTGGGCAGCACGTCCTCCAGGGAGGGCGCGCACAGCAGCCAGACCGTACGGGGGGCGGGCTCCTCGACTGCCTTCAGCAGCACGTTGCCCGCGCCCTCGGTGAGGCGGTCGGCGTCCTCCATGACGATGACCTGCCACCGTCCGACCGCCGGGGACAGCTGGGCGCGGCGGACCAGGTCGCGGGTCTCCTTGACACCGATGGAGAGCAGGTCGGTGCGGATGACCTGCACGTCCGCGTGCGTACCGATCAGGCTCGTGTGGCAGCCGTCGCAGAATCCGCAGCCGGGGATTCCGCCGAGGGCGCGGTCGGGGCTCGTGCACTGGAGCGCCGCCGCGAAGGCACGCGCAGTGGTGGAACGGCCCGAACCCGGTGGCCCCGTGAAGAGCCAGGCGTGCGTCATCTTCGACGCCTCGGGCAACGGCGTGCCGGCCCCGACCGCGGTGACCAGGGCGTCGGCGTCCCGCGCGGCGGCCTCAAGCTGCCCGCTCACCTTCTCCTGGCCCACCAGGTCGTCCCATACGGTCATGGGGTGCCGCCCTTTCGTCGCACCTGTGCCTGCCGCGTCCCATTGTGCGGGAGGGCACTGACAACGAGGGCCCGTGGCGTGCGCCCGGCGCGAAGCCGGAGCCGGCACCACCTGACACCACCTACCCGGCACGACCCCGCCAGTATCGGCCCCGGCGGCGTCAGCGGTGGCGTCAGCGGCTCCGGCGTCAGCGGCGTCGGCGCCCGCGTCCCTCGTCCGGCTCGTCGTCGTCCCGCGGGCCCAGCAGCTCGTCCGCCAGTGTCGGCAGATCGTCCAGCGGGGTCTCCTCCGCCCAGTCCGAACGGGCACGTCGGCGCGGCACGCCCTCCGCGTCGACCTGCGGCAACTCACGCGTACGGGCGGCGTCGCGAGTGTCGGCGGCCTCGGGGGGCGGTCGGAATCCGGGCTCCTCGTCACGGTAGTACCCGGGCGGCACCCGGTCCTCGGGTCCGTTCTCCCGCTCGCCGCCACGGTTGTCCCGTACCGGGGGAAGGACCGCCGTCTCGTCCGCGCCGCGTTCCTCCCGGACCGGAGGCAGCACGGCCGTCTCGTCGGCGGCGCCCTGCGGCGCCGGCGGCTGCGGCAGCACGGCTGTCTCGTCGGCCGGGCCACCGGACGCGTTCGTGGGCGTCACGACGGGCGTCTGCACCGTGCTCTCGTTGTCGGTGCCGCTGTCGGTGCCGCTGTCGGTGTCGGCCGCCGGGTCAGCAGTCGGGACAGCCGCCGCGTCGGCAGCCACCGCCGCCGCTGCCGCCGTGGCAGCCGCCGAGGCCGCGGCCTCCGCCGCCCGCCGCGCCTCCTCGGCCCGGACCAGCGCCTCCTCGGCCTTCCGCCGCTCCGCCAGGCGCCGCTCCTCGGCCTCCGCCCGGAGCCGCGCCTCCTCCTCGGCCTGCTTGCGCCGGCGCTCCTCCTCGGCCGCGCGGGCCTTCTCCTCCGCGAGTTTCCGGGCCCGTTCCTGCTCGGCACGCACGCGTGCCGCCTCCGCGCGCTCCCGGGCCAACTCGGCCTGCCGCTCGGCCTCGCGCCGCTGGGCCTCCTCCAGTTCGCGCTGCTTGCGCTCTTCCTCCTCGGCGCGCAGCTTGGCGAGCTGCTCCTGGCGCTCGCGCTCCAGCCGCTCCTCCTCGGCCTTGCGGGCAGCCTCTTCCTCGGCCTTGCGGCGTGCCTCTTCCTCGGCTGCCTTGCGGGCCTCCTCCTTGGCCGTGATCTCGGCCTCGGAGAGCGGCAGCACCACGTCGAGCCGGTGCCGGATCACGGTCGTGACGGCTTCGGGCTCCTGCCCGGCGTCGACGACCAGGTACCGGCCGGGATCGGCGGCGGCCAGCGTCAGGAAACCCGACCGCACGCGCGTGTGGAACTCGGCGGGCTCCGACTCCAGCCGGTCCGGCGCCTCCGTGAACCGCTCGCGCGCGGCCTCCGGCGACACGTCGAGGAGCACCGTCAGATGCGGTACGAGCCCGTCCGTCGCCCAGCGGTTGATGCGCGAGACCTCGGTCGGGGACAGGTCGCGCCCCGCTCCCTGGTAGGCCACCGAGGAGTCGATGTACCGGTCCGAGACCACGACCGCGCCCCGTTCGAGCGCGGGCCGCACCACGGTGTCCACGTGCTCCGCGCGGTCGGCGGCGTACAGCAGCGCCTCCGCGCGGTGCGACAGTCCCGCCGACGACACGTCGAGCAGGATCGACCGCAGCCGCTTCCCGACGGGTGTGGCGCCTGGCTCACGTGTCACCACGACCTCGTGCCCCTTGGCGCGGATCCACTCCGCGAGCGCCTCGGCCTGGGTCGACTTGCCGGCCCCGTCACCGCCCTCCAGAGCGATGAAGAACCCGGCGTCGGTGGGCGCCTGCACCGGGTCGTCCCCGCCGCGCAGCGCGTCCCGCAGGTCGTGCCGCAGGGGCACTCCGGAGCGGTCGTCGGCCTTGGCGAGGACCAGCGCGGCCACCGGCAGCAGCAGCGCGCCGACCAGTATCAGTGTGAAGGCGGCGCCGCCGTGCGCGAACACGAACTTGCCGTTCTCCAGCCGGTGCGGACCGATGGCGCCCGCCACCAGCGGCGCCACCAGGACACCGACGGCCACGAAGACCCGTACGACCGCGTGCAGGTGTTCCGTCGTACGCGGTCGCCGGTAGTCCTCGGCCTCCTGGTCGAGCAGGGTGTGCCCGGTGTTCGCGGCGACGCCCGCGCCGATGCCCGCGAGGCCGGCGATCAGCAGCACGGTGGTGACGTCCGGTACGAGGCCTGCGGCGAGCAGCGCGATGCCCGTGAAGGCGATCGCAAGGGCGAGCAGCCGCCGGCGCGACAGGGACGGCAGCAGCCTGGCGGCCGTACGGATGCCGATCACGACACCGCCGGTCAGCGCGAGCACCAGCAGCCCGTACGTCACCGGGCCGCCGCCCAGGTCCTTGGCGTGCAGTACGGCTACGGCGACGGCGGCGGCGATCGCTCCGGCGACGGCCCCGCAGGCGAGCACCAGGAGCGGTACGGCTCCCGTGCGGCCCTTGTCGATGTCCGAACCCGTCCTCGGGCGGCGCAGCCCTTCGAGCGGCGACCGCGCGCGCGGGGTGCGGGTGTCGGGCAGTTCGAGGAAGGTGAGCACCGAGAGGGACGCGGCGAACAGGCCCGCGGCGACGTACGAGGCGAGCGCCGCCTGGTGCTGGTCGAACCACGCGAGGCCGGCGCCCAGCAGGTTGTTGAGGAGCCCGGCGACGACGAGCGCCGCCGCCGCGAGGGGCGCCGTGACGAATCCCGTACGCAGTGCGAGGCGTCGCAGGGCGTCCATGTGGTCCGGCAGCGGTCGTACGGTCGCGCCCTCCAGCGGCGGCGCGGGCAGCAGAGCGGGCGCCGCGCTCTCGCGGCACACCGTCCAGAAGCGCTCGGCGACCCCGACCACGAACGCCGTGACCAGGAGCACGGCCAGCGCGTTCCCGGGTGTCCAGTCGATCCACAGGGGCGCGATGATCAGCAGTACGGCCCGTACGCCGTCGGCGCCCACCATGGTCCAGCGGCGGTCGAGCGGACCGTCCTTGGAGGTGAGGGTGGTGAGCGGGCCGAGAAGTACCGCTCCGAAGAGCAGCGTCGCGAGGATCCGTGCCCCGAAGACCGCCGACACGGCGAGGGCCACTCCGCGGTAGCCGCCTCCGAAGGAGGCGTCGGACACCGCCGCCTGAAGGGCCAGCAGAACCAGCACGAGCAGGGCGAGGGCGTCGCCGACGCCGCCCACCAGCTGGGCGCTCCACAGGCGCCTCAGCTGAGGTACGCGCAGCAGCGCCCGGACGGCTCGCTCGCGCGAATCCGCGACCAGGGCGTCGTCGGGGGCCGGATGGTGGGCCGTTGGCTGCTCGGCTCGCGTCATCCCGCCAGCCTATCCGGCCGGGCCCGGTACCCGAATAGGGCCCCGAACATGCGAACGCCCCCGACACCACATGGTGGCGGGGCGTTCGTTCGGCGAACCGAAGGTGAAGAACTCGGTCCACCCTCGGACCGTCCTCGACCGGAAATGAAGAGCAGGGTCAGTCCTCGGTCGGCGCCTTGGCGGCCGAGGTCTTCTTCGCGGGCGCCTTCTTCGTGGCCGTCTTCTTGGCGGTGGTGGTCTTCTTGGCCGCCGTCGTCGTGGCCGCTGTCTTCTTTGCCGCGGTCTTCTTCGCCGGCGCCTTCTTGGCGGGGGCCTTCTTCGCCGCCTTCTTGGCAGTCTTCTTGGCCGGCGCCTTCGCCCGCTTCTCCGCGAGCAGTTCGAAGCCCCGCTCCGGGGTGATCTCCTCGACGCTGTCGTCCGACCGCAGGGTCGCGTTGGTCTCGCCGTCGGTGACGTACGCGCCGAAGCGGCCGTCCTTGACGACGACCGGCTGCCCGCTGACGGGGTCGGCGCCGAGCTCCTTCAGCGGCGGCTTGGCGGCTGCGCGGCCGCGCTGCTTGGGCTGCGCGTAGATCGCCAGGGCCTCGTCGAGGGTGATCGTGAAGAGCTGGTCCTCGCTCGTCAGGGAGCGCGAGTCGGTGCCCTTCTTCAGGTACGGGCCGTAGCGGCCGTTCTGCGCGGTGATCTCCACGCCCTCGGCGTCCTTGCCGACGACGCGCGGCAGCGACATCAGCTTGAGCGCGTCCTGGAGCGTGACCGTGTCCAGGGACATCGTTTTGAAGAGCGAGGCCGTACGCGGCTTCACGGCGTTCTTGCCGGTCCTCGGGGTGCCCTCGGGGAGCACCTCGGTGACGTACGGGCCATAGCGGCCGTCCCTGGCGATGATCTGGTGGCCGGACTCCGGGTCGGCGCCCAGCTCGAAGTCACCGCTCGGCTTGGCGAGCAGCTCCTCCGCGAGCTCGACGGTCAGCTCGTCGGGAGCCAGGTCCTCGGGCACGTCGGCGCGCTGGTGGTTCTCGGAGTCCTTCTCACCGCGCTCGACGTACGGGCCGTAGCGGCCGACGCGCAGCTTGATGTCGCTGTCCTCCACGGAGAACGACGACACCTCGCGGGCGTCGATGGCACCGAGGTCGGTGACGAGCTCCTTGAGACCGCCGAGGTGGTCCCCGTCGCCGTTGCCGGCCTCCGCGGCGCCCGAGGTGTCCCCCGCTCCGTCCCCTACACCGTCGCCCACGCCGAAGTAGAAGCGCCTGAGCCACGGCACGGACCGGGCCTCGCCCCGCGCGATGCGGTCGAGGTCGTCCTCCATCCTGGCCGTGAAGTCGTAGTCGACGAGCCGCCCGAAGTGCTTCTCCAGCAGGTTGACCACGGCGAAGGACAGGAAGGAGGGCACGAGGGCCGTCCCCTTCTTGAACACATAGCCGCGGTCGAGGATCGTGCCGATGATCGACGCGTACGTCGACGGGCGGCCGATCTCGCGCTCCTCCAGCTCCTTGACCAGGCTGGCCTCGGTGTAGCGGGCCGGGGGCTTGGTCGCGTGGCCGTCGACCGAGATCTCCTCGGCGGACAGCGGGTCGCCCTCGCCGACCTGCGGGAGGCGGCGCTCGCGGTCGTCCAGCTCGGCGTTCGGGTCGTCCGCGCCCTCGACGTACGCCTTCAGGAAGCCGTGGAAGGTGATGGTCTTGCCGGACGCGCTGAACTCGGCGTCCCGGCCGTCGGAGGCCGCGCCCGCGATCTTCACGGTGACGGAGTTGCCGACCGCGTCCTTCATCTGGGAGGCGACGGTCCGCTTCCAGATCAGCTCGTACAGCCTGAACTGGTCACCGGTCAGACCCGTCTCGGCCGGCGTACGGAAACGGTCGCCGGAGGGGCGGATCGCCTCGTGCGCCTCCTGCGCGTTCTTGACCTTCCCGGCGTACGTACGCGGCTTGTCCGGCAGGTAGTTCGCGCCGTAGAGCTGCGTGACCTGCGCCCGGGCCGCGGTGATCGCGGTGTCCGAGAGGGTCGTGGAGTCCGTACGCATGTAGGTGATGAAGCCGTTCTCGTACAGCTTCTGCGCCACCTGCATCGTGGCCTTGGCGCCGAAGCCGAGCTTGCGGCTGGCCTCCTGCTGGAGGGTCGTCGTACGGAACGGCGCGTACGGCGAGCGTCGGTACGGCTTCGACTCGACGGAGCGTACGGAGAAGTTCGTGTTCTCCAGGGCGGCGGCGAGCGCGCGGGCGTTCGTCTCGTCCAGGTGGAGCGTGTTCGCGCCCTTGATCTGGCCGAGCGAGTCGAAGTCGCGGCCCTGGGCGACGCGCTTGCCGTCGACCGCGGTCAGCCGGGCGACCAGGTTCGACGGGTCGCTCCTGTCGCCTGCGCGGCCGGTGCCGAAGGTGCCGGTGAGGTCCCAGTACTCGGCGGAGCGGAAGGCGATGCGCTCGCGCTCCCGCTCGACGACGAGGCGGGTCGCCACGGACTGGACGCGGCCCGCCGACAGCCGCGGCATGACCTTCTTCCAGAGGACCGGCGAGACCTCGTAGCCGTAGAGGCGGTCGAGGATGCGGCGGGTCTCCTGGGCGTCGACCATGCGCTGGTTGAGCTCGCGCGGGTTGGCGACGGCGCTGCGGATCGCGTCCTTGGTGATCTCGTGGAAGACCATCCGGTGGACGGGGACCTTGGGCTTGAGGACCTCAAGGAGGTGCCACGCGATGGCCTCGCCCTCGCGGTCCTCATCGGTGGCGAGGAAGAGCTCGTCGGAATCCTTCAGCAGGTCCTTGAGCTTCTTGACCTGGGCCCTCTTGTCAGCGTTGACCACGTAGATCGGCTGGAAGTCGTTCTCGACGTCCACGCCGAGGCGGCGCACCTCGCCGGTGTACTGCTCGGGCACCTCCGCGGCGCCGTTGGGGAGGTCGCGGATGTGCCCGACACTCGCTTCGACGACGTATCCGGGGCCGAGATAGCCCTTGATCGTCTTCGCCTTGGCAGGCGACTCGACGATGACGAGTCGGCGGCCGCCGTGTGCGGTCTCGCTGGTCGGGGACAACTTCGCTCTTCTCTCCGGTCGACGCAGGGGGTCTCTCCCCAAGCCTGGAACCCGGGGTTCGGGTCATGCTGACGCTGCGGAGTGTGACGGTACATCCCGCCCCCGTGTCAAACGGGAAAAGCCCGCAACGGCCACTCGAACGGTAACCCGACTCCCGCCATTCCTGCCGCCCGGAGTGCCGACCTGCCGTTTCCACCGCATCCGGAGCGTGACTTCTCAATTACCGGAGAGGGGCGGACCTGATACCGGAGAGGGGCGGTTCCGACCGGCGTCGATCTTGTCCGCGTCCGCCACGGAACAGTTTTTCCCGGCCGGACGGGAGGGTCGTTTCCCGGACGACGGAGGTGGCGTCTCCCGGACGCGTAGGACGGCGTTTGCCGGGCAGCGGAGCGGCGTTGGGCGGGCGGCGGGGGCGGAATCGGGCGCTGTTCGGCGCCGGCGCCCAGAGGCTCGGACGCTCGGCCGCACCCAGACACTCACGCGTTCCGGCGCCTCTTCACCTGAACACTTCTCGACGCTTCAGACACGCAGAGAATGTGGGCGGTCGGACGCCCGGAAGGTCAGACGCGAGTGAAACACCACACGGCGAGGAGGACGGCGGCCACCCCGACGAAGCCCGCCACCGTCGCCGAAGCGACGGGGTTCACCTCGTGGGCGACGGGGGCGCGCTGCCTCAGCCGGACCGCCGTCCACAGCAGCAGCCCCCCTCCGAACAGGGCGAACACCGCCCCTGTGAAGATCGCCGGTCCGCTCTCCATGGCTCGCCCCTTCGCCCTCGCGTGTCCTGCCCGCGTGTCCTGCCCGCGTGTCCTGCTCGCGTGCCCTGGGTCGGGACGTTGGCACCTCCGGGAGACGGGGTCCCCAACCCGGGGTGAACGGAAGGCGGCCGGCTCCGTGCACGCCGATGCGGGGCGGTGCGCGCCGGTAGTGCGCGGGCTCACAGAGGTCTGGCTCCGAGCGGTCGGGCGCACAGCGGCCGGCCTCGCGGAAGCGGGCTCGCGGAGCTCGGCCTCACCGAGGCCGGGCTGTCACCGAGGCCTGGCTGTCACCGTGTCGCGGGCTCGATGAAGCCCTGCTCGACCAGCAGCCGGATCTGGGCCGGCGTCCGGTCGCGCAGCAGCACCGGGTCCTCTCCGACCAGCTGGGCGATGGCGTCCAGGATGTGCCCCGCGCTCAGCGTGCCGTCGCAGACGCCCGCGAAGCCCGCGCCGACCGTGTCCACCTTCGTGGCCCGCCGCATCCCTCGGTGCTGGCGCAGCACGACGTGCTCCGGGTCCTCGGCCCCGGGCAGTCCGACCTGCTCCTGCACGATCTCCCCGGCAAGCCTGAAGTGCCCTGCGAGCAGGGCGGCGTCGTCGTGCGCCCGCAGATAGTCCACCCGCTCGAAGTGCGCGCGCACGGTGTCGCCGAGCGGCTGCTCGACGGAGTGCGGCCACTCCTCCAGTACGACCGAGGGCAGCTCCGCCCCCGACCCGCCGGCCCCCAACCTGTCGGGCCCCAACCTGCGCAGGGTGATCCAGCCGAAGCCGACGGCCTTCACCTTCCGCGCCTCGAACTCGTCCAGCCAGGCGTCGTACCGCGCCTGGTACTCCACGGGGTCGCCGTGGTGGTCGCCCGCGTCGCGCAGCCACAGCTCGGCGTACTGCGTGACGTCCTGGACCTCCCGCTGCACGATCCACGCGTCGCAGCCGCGCGGCACCCAGGACCGCAGCCGGTCCTGCCAGTCCTCACCCTCCACGTGCTGCCAGTTGGCCAGGAACTGCGCGTATCCCCTTTCGTTCAGACGGTCGCCCACCTCCTGAACGAGCGTGCGGCACAGATCGTCCCCGACCATCCCAGCGTCGCGGTAGGTGAGCCGGACTCCGGGTGAGATCACGAAGGGCGGGTTCGAGACGATCAGGTCGAACGTCTCGTCGGCCACGGGTTCGAAGAGGGAGCCCTCGCGCAGGTCTGCCGCCGGAGCGCCGGACAGGGCGAGCGTGAGCGCGGTGATGTGCAGCGCACGGGGGTTGAGGTCGGTCGCGCTCACGCGCGTGGCGTGCTGTGCGGCGTGCAGCGCCTGGATTCCGGAGCCGGTGCCGAGATCGAGCGCGGAGGCGACGGGTTCGCGCACGGTGATGCCCGCGAGCGTCGTGGACGCACCGCCCACACCGAGTACGACACCTTCGGCACGGCTGCCGATGCCGCCGGCCCCGCCGACCGCGCAGCCCAGGTCCGAGACGATGAACCAGTCCTCGCCGCCCGGCCCGCCGTACGGCCGTACGTCGACCGCCGCCGCGACCTCGTCCCCGCCGACGCGGGTCAGCCAGCCGCTCTCCAGGCAGTCCTCCACCGGCAGAACGCCCGCCACGCGCGCGTGCGGCACGGGCTGCTGCAACAGGAAGAGCCGCACGAGGGTTTCCAGCGGGGAGTCGCCCCGGGTGGCCCGGAGCGCGGGCACGGTCTCACTGCGGGCCAGCGCCGCGTACGCGGGGGCGCCGAGCAGGTCGAGCAGCCCGTCGGCGCTGAAGGACGCGCCCAGGAGGGCGTCCCGCAGCCGTGCGGTGATGTCGGTGCGGTCGGACGAGGGCAGCGGTGCCAGGCTGGTGTTACTCACCCGCCCATTGTGACGCGCGACCGGCGCCGAACGGGCGCACCACTGCCACTGCGGTCCCCGGCCGCGGCGGTCGCCGGAGACCGCCGCGGGCCATCCTTGCCGAGGCTCAGCTCTTCGTCGCCGGAGCCGACGAGGACGCGCTCTTGCAGCTCTCCTGCTTGGCCATCGCCTTGCCCACGTCGCCCTCCTCCAGCTTCGCGAGGGCGTCGTTGCCGCTCTGGCTCAGCTTGTCCAGCTGGGTCGCGATCCCCTTGAGACCGTCGGCGAACTTCGCCTGGTTCTTCGTGTCGAGGCCGTCGACCTGCTTCTTGAGGTCGCCGTACGACGCGGAGATGGTGTTGAGCTCCTTGACGGCGTCCGTCTGCTTCTTCTCGCCGTCGTCCACGTCCGGCGCCCCGGCCTTGTTCACGGCGCTGCCGATCGCCTTGTAGGCGTCGGACATGTCCTGGAAGGCCTGGGAGTCGGTCTTCTGGACGTCCGCCGGAGTGCTGTTGTCCGAGGTCTGCTTCTGGATCGCGGTGTTGGCAGCCGAGATCTTCTTCGCCTGCGGCTGCACCGCGTCACAGACCTGCTCGGCCCAGGAGTTCAGCTTGTCGCTGTTGTCGTCACTCCCGCATCCCGACAGCGCCAGTACCAGTACCGCACCGCCGGACAGTGCGGCCGCGAGCTTCTTGTTCA
Source organism: Streptomyces aurantiacus (assembly GCF_001418335.1). Taxonomy (GTDB): domain Bacteria; phylum Actinomycetota; class Actinomycetes; order Streptomycetales; family Streptomycetaceae; genus Streptomyces; species Streptomyces aurantiacus. The sequence goes on from NZ_LIPP01000018.1 coordinate 21,940, forward strand.
CCGGATTGGTCCCTTCCATGGCTCTCGGCCCCGGAACATACACGCCAAGTGGGCGACCCCACCGTGACGAACATCCGTTTGGACCGTTATTGAAGCCATTTGCACCAAGCGAGACAAGGCTCACGGACAGGGCGTACGCGCAGGGCGGACGCACAGGCGGGCGGGCGGACGGCACGTCAGTACGCGCCGTCCGCCCGCCCGTTGAGCCAGACCTGCTCAGGCGATGGCCCCGGGGGCTACGAAACCACCGCCGGATCCGGCGACTTGGCGACCCGTTCGGCGCCGCCCTCGTCACCGCCCTCGTCGCCCACGGCGATGCCGCGCCGCTTGGACACGTACACCGCGCCCACGATGACGGCGATGGAAAGCACCGCGATGAGGACGCGCATGCCCACACTCTTGTCTTCGCCGTAACTGAATTTGACTACTGCCGGCGCGATGAGCAGCGCCACCAGGTTCATCACCTTCAGGAGAGGGTTGATCGCGGGTCCCGCGGTGTCCTTGAAGGGGTCACCGATGGTGTCGCCGATCACCGTGGCGGCGTGGGCCTCGCTGCCCTTGCCGCCGTGGTGGCCGTCCTCGACGAGCTTCTTGGCGTTGTCCCAGGCGCCTCCGGAGTTCGCGAGGAAGACCGCCATCAGCGTGCCGGTGCCGATGGCCCCCGCGAGGAACGAGCCGAGCGCGCCGACCCCGAGCGTGAATCCGATGGCGATCGGCGTCAGTACGGCGAGCAGACCCGGCGTGGTCAGCTCGCGCAGCGCGTCCTTGGTACAGATGTCGACGACGCGCCCGTACTCGGGCTTCTCGGTGTAGTCCATGATCCCGGGGTGCTCGCGGAACTGCCGCCGCACCTCGTAGACCACGGCCCCGGCGGACCGCGACACCGCGTTGATCGCCAGCCCCGAGAAGAGGAAGACGACCGCGGCGCCCGCGATGAGCCCGACCAGGTTGTTGGGCTGCGAGATGTCCATCATCAGGTTCATCGGGGCGCCCTCGCCCGAGACCTTCTCCCCCACGTCGTTCGCGGCCGTGAGGATGGCGTCCCGGTACGAGCCGAAGAGCGCCGCCGCCGCCAGGACCGCGGTGGCGATGGCGATGCCCTTGGTGATGGCCTTGGTGGTGTTGCCGACGGCGTCCAGGTCGGTGAGCACCTGCGCGCCCGCGCCCTCGACGTCGCCGGACATCTCGGCGATGCCCTGCGCGTTGTCGGAGACCGGTCCGAAGGTGTCCATGGCGACGATGACGCCGACCGTGGTGAGCAGACCGGTGCCGGCGAGGGCCACCGCGAACAGGGCCAGCATGATCGACGTACCGCCGAGCAGGAAGGCCCCGTAGACGCCGAGGCCGATCAGCAGAGCGGTGTAGACGGCCGATTCGAGACCGAGCGAGATACCGGCGAGGACGACGGTGGCCGGGCCGGTGAGCGAGGTCTTGCCGATGTCCTTCACTGGGCGACGGGTGGTCTCGGTGAAGTAGCCGGTCAGCTGCTGGATCAGCGCGGCCAGGACGATGCCGATGGCGACCGCGAGGAGTGCGAGGATCCGCGGGTCGCCGGACTTGCCGAGGATGGCCTCGTCGGTGACGCCGTCCAGGTCGGCGTACGAGGACGGCAGATAGACGAAGACGGCCACGGCCACCAGCACCACGGAGATCACCGCGGAGATGAAGAAGCCACGGTTGATGGCGCTCATCCCGCTGCGGTCCGTACGGCGCGGAGCGACCGCGAAGATGCCGATCATCGCGGTGAGTACGCCGATCGCGGGCACGATCAGCGGGAAGGCGAGCCCGGAGTCGCCGAACGCCGCCTTGCCGAGGATCAGCGCGGCGACGAGCGTGACGGCGTACGACTCGAAGAGGTCGGCGGCCATACCGGCGCAGTCGCCGACGTTGTCGCCCACGTTGTCCGCGATGGTCGCGGCGTTGCGCGGGTCGTCCTCCGGGATGCCCTGCTCGACCTTGCCGACCAGGTCGGCGCCGACGTCGGCGGCCTTGGTGAAGATGCCGCCGCCGACACGCATGAACATGGCGATCAGCGCGGCGCCGAGACCGAAGCCCTCCAGGACCTTCGGCGCGTCGGCCGCGTACACCAGCACCACACAGGAGGCGCCCAGCAGACCGAGCCCCACCGTGAACATGCCGACGACGCCGCCCGTACGGAAAGCGATCTTCATGGCTTTGTGCGAGACGGCGGTGAGATCCTTTTCGGGCTCACCCTCCGCCGGGGTCGCTTCCCGTGCCGCGGCGGCCACGCGCACATTGCTGCGTACGGCGAGCCACATGCCGATATATCCGGTGGTCGCCGAGAACGCCGCGCCGATCAAGAAGAAGACCGATCGGCCGGCCCGCTGATTCCAGTCGTCCGCGGGCAGCAGCATGAGCAGGAAGAACACCGCGACGGCGAATACCCCGAGGGTACGCATCTGCCGCCCCAGGTAGGCATTCGCGCCCTCCTGGATCGCTACCGCGATCTCCTTCATCTTGTCGGTGCCCTCGTCGGCCGCGAGTACCTGGCGGACCAGGACACCAGCGACGACAAGCGCCGCAAGCGCGACGGCCGCGATGACCATCACGATGAGGCGGTTGTCGTCGGTCAGTACTGCGGCTGCGAGAGTAGTGGGCTGATCAAACTGATGAGGGGTAGAAAGCCCCGCCATTCGTCCTCCTTGACGCTTGGACCGAGCTCAAGATGTGGACGGATTGTAGGTACCTGAACCTGATCAAAACAGTGTGCGGTAAGTGGAATCAGCCTTCACATGCTCTTCAGCGAATGATCCACGGATCAACACGGAACCCGAAAGCAGTAATGCCTCAAAGGCATTGACGCCAGGTGAAGCCAGGTCCAATGCGGTGCGACACCGTGTAAAGCTGATCGTATTGTTGATCGTAATCCAGGTCGTGAATTCATTCACGAAATGCCCTTGGCTTGATCCGGAGCGGACGGGAGCCGACTTCGCGGTCGGCGAGCGACGAGCGATGACCGGCTTCCGCTTCCAGGGAGGCGGTGCCGGGGACGCACCGGGGACGCGCCGGAGGGCAGCTGTCGACACCTGAGAGGGCGGTTGGAGCCGCCGTGGCTGAGCCCCGCTTGAAGGCCCTGAAGGCTCTGAAGGCGCTTGAGAGCGGCTGAGGGCGGCTCAGGGAGGGCGGAGGCAAAGGGAGGTGCGGGAATGATTGCCCGGGCGGCAGCGAGGCAGCGGCGGGCCGACAGGATCGGACGGCGACGCACGTGATGGCCCGGCGGCGACGCCACACGGTGACCGGACGGCGGTGGCCGGACATGCGAAAGGGCCCTGTTGAGCAGGGCCCTTCGCACAGGTTGAGGCAGTACCTAGGGGTCGATCAGGAAACGAGCGTGGCCGGCGGCGTGGTGGGCCAGCTCATCCTGATCAGTCCGCCGTTCTCACCGGCGGTCACTTCCACGTCGTCGACGAGGCCGCTGATGACCGCGAGGCCCATCTCGTCCTCCTCGGTCTCGACATCCACACCGTCGGCTCCGCCCTGGGCGCCCGGCGACTTGTCACCGGGAACCGTGTGCGGCGCCTCGTCACCGACCTCGATGGAGAACTGCTTCTCCTCCTCGATCAGCGAGACCCGCACAGGCGCCGAGATTCCGGCGCTCTGATGCAGGCCGACGGCCCGGGTGCAGGCTTCGCCCACGGCGAGCCTGACCTCGTCGAGGACGGCCTCGTCCACTCCGGCCCTGCGCGCCACCGCTGCCGCCACCAGTCGGGCGGTCCTGACGTGCTCGGGCAGCGCGCTGAAGCGGAGTTCAACGGTGGCCATGCATCCCCCTCGGAACTACGGGCGTGCGGTCGGGGGGTCGGATCGCCGAGACCCGGCCCCCCTCCATTGACTTCTGCCTCCCGGGCCATGCCACGCCCGGGATCCGCTGTGTGCGACCGGCCGGCCAGTCAGGGACGGGCCGGACCGTGGTCGCTCAGTCGGTGGCCGCCACCGCTTCTTCGACCGAGGTGTGGATCGGGAACACCTTGGTGAGACCGGTGATGCGGAAGATCTTCAGAATGCGCTCCTGGTTGCAGACCAGACGGAGCGAACCCTCATGGGCACGCACCCGCTTCAGGCCACCCACCAGCACGCCGAGACCGGTGGAGTCGAGGAAGTCCACGCCCTCCATGTCGACGACAAGATGGAAACTGCCGTCGTTCACCAGCTCGACCAGCTGTTCGCGCAACTTGGGCGCGGTATATACATCGATTTCGCCACCGACCTCGACGACCGTACGATCGCCGACGGTACGGGTCGACAGGGACAGGTCCACGGATCCTCCAGCACCTTGCTAATCGAGCGGTCATCCCAAGGGACACCTCGGCGGAGCCCCCGGGACGGTTCGCCAGCCGCGATGGCATTCAATCACTTACCGGCAGGCGTGCACGACGCCTTGGGCCCATTGTCCGTCACGCCAGTGACACACTCGATGCCGATGGCCAATAATCTCCGACCCGATCGCACCTCGACGGACAGCGGATCCCGCCCCTCGCCGGGCGAGATCCTGGACCGGCTCGCCTCGGGGCCGAGCCGGGCTTCGCGCATCACTCATACGGAGCACTTGCCCCCACGTGAGGGTCGCCATGCCGTGTGGCCCGACCGGATCCGCCCGGAGGTCATCGCGGCGGTGCAGTCCGCCGGCATCGAACATCCCTGGGCCCACCAGGCCCTCGCGGCCGAGCACGCCCTGGACGGCGAATCGGTGATCGTCTCCACCGGCACGGCCTCCGGCAAGTCCCTGGCGTATCTCGTCCCGGTCCTGTCGACACTTCTCGACGGTTCCGAAGCGCCGAACGGCCGCGGCGCCACCGCCCTGTACCTCGCCCCGACCAAGGCCCTCGCCGCGGATCAGCGCCGGGCCGTGAAAAAACTCTCACAACCCCTGGGCCACTCCGTACGTTCCGCGGTCTACGACGGGGACACCCCCGTCGAGGAACGCGAGTGGGTACGCCAGTACGCCAACTACGTCCTCACCAACCCCGACATGCTGCACCGCGGGATACTCCCCTCCCACCCCCGATGGGCCTCCTTCCTGCGCGCCCTGCGCTATGTCGTCATCGACGAGTGCCACACCTACCGGGGCGTCTTCGGGTCGCACGTCGCCCAGGTGCTGCGCCGACTGCGCCGCCTGTGCGCCCGCTACGGCTCCTCCCCCGTCTTCCTCATGGCCTCGGCGACCGCCGCCGAGCCCTCGGTCGCCGCCTCCCGCCTCACGGGCCTGCCCGTGGTCGAGGTCGCCGACGACGCCTCACCGCGTGGTGAACTGGTGTTCGCCCTCTGGGAACCGCCGCTCACCGACCTGCACGGCGAGAAGGGCGCCCCCGTCCGCCGTACCGCCACCGCCGAGACCGCGGACCTCCTCACCGACCTGACCGTGCAGGGTGTCCGCTCGGTCGCCTTCGTACGGTCCCGCCGCGGGGCCGAGCTGATCTCGGTGATCGCCCAGGAACGCCTCGCCGCGGTCGACCGCTCACTGGTCCGGCGCGTGGCCGCGTACCGCGGCGGATACCTCCCCGAGGAACGCCGCGCCCTGGAACGCGCCCTGCACTCCGGGGAACTCCTCGGTCTCGCCGCCACCACCGCCCTGGAACTCGGCATCGACGTCTCGGGGCTGGACGCCGTCGTCATCGCCGGCTACCCGGGCACCCGTGCGTCCCTGTGGCAGCAGGCGGGCCGCGCCGGCCGCTCCGGGCAGGGGGCGCTCGCGATCCTGGTCGCCCGTGACGACCCGCTGGACACCTTTCTCGTCCACCACCCGGAGGCCCTGTTCGACCAGCCCGTGGAGTCCACCGTCCTCGACCCGGACAACCCGTACGTCCTCGCACCCCACCTGTGCGCCGCGGCGGCCGAAATACCCCTGACGGAGGAGGACTTCGCCCTCTTCGGGCCCGCCACCGCCGAGCTGATGCCGCAACTGGAGGCCGCGAAGCTGCTGCGCCGCCGCACGAAGTCGTGGCACTGGACGCGCCGGGAGCGGGCCGCCGACCTGGCCGACATCCGCGGCGGAGGCGGGAACCCGGTGCAGATCGTGGAGGCCGGCTCCGGGCGGCTGCTCGGCACGGTCGACGCCTCGGCCGCGCACACCACCGTCCACGAAGGCGCGGTCCACCTCCACCAGGGCCGTACGTACCTGGTCGACGAGCTGCACCTGGACGATTCGGTCGCCCTGGTCGAGGAGGCCAACCCGCCGTATTCGACGGTCGCCCGCGACACCACCGCCATCTCCGTCCTGGAGACGGACGTCGAAATCCCCTGGGGCGACGGCCGGTTGTGCTACGGCTCCGTCGAGGTCACCAACCAGGTCGTCTCCTTCCTGCGTCGTCGTCTCATCACCGGCGAGGTGCTCGGCGAGACGAAACTCGATCTGCCTCCCCGCACGCTCCGTACGCGCGCCGTGTGGTGGACGGTCACCGAGGACCAGCTCGACGCCGCCCGCGTGAACCCCGAGATCCTCGGCGGCGCCCTGCACGCCGCCGAGCACGCGTCGATCGGCATGCTGCCGCTCTTCGCGACCTGCGACCGCTGGGACATCGGCGGCGTCTCCGTCCCACTGCACCCGGACACCCTCCTGCCCACCGTCTTCGTGTACGACGGCCACCCCGGCGGCGCGGGCTTCGCGGAGCGTGCCTTCCACACCGCCCACGAGTGGCTCACCGCCACCCGCCAGGCCATCGCCTCCTGCGAGTGCGACGCCGGCTGCCCGTCCTGCGTCCAGTCCCCCAAGTGCGGCAACGGCAACGAGCCGCTGCACAAGCGGGGGGCTGTGCGGCTGCTGACGGTGCTTCTGCAGGGAGCACCGGCCGCGCGGTCCGACAACGCCGAGCAACCCGAGGAGGCGGAGGGACGGGAAGCCAGGGAAGGTGGGGAAGGCGGGGAGACGGACGTCATCGCCGCCAAGGCCGCGGAAGCCCCCTAGGGGCCCTGTGCGGGGGCTCCGGCGGTGGGCGTGGGCCAGGGTCTCGGTCGCGGGTCCGCCGGCCCCGAGAAAGTGGTCGGTCCGGCCGGACCGGCCCGTGACCGCACCTCGGCCGTCAACGGCCCCCGACCCGCCTCGACCGTGACATCTGCGATCTCGCCCCGGACCGCGCACCGCACGATCCGGGTGCCCTGGGCCCGTGCCACCCGGCCCGCCTGAACACACGCCTCCGTTCCGCCGTCCATCCAGTGGTCGGCCGCCGCGAGGGCCGCCAAGTCGGCCGCGCCGCCCGCGCGATGCCGGGCCACCACCGCCTGTCCCATCGCGAGCACGGCACCGAAGACCACGCACAGCACCGCGAGCGCGCCCACGGTCCAGACGGTGGCCGACCCCCGGTCCGAAGCCGCACCCGGCGCACGTGACCTCGTACGCCTCCCGAGATCTCCCCGTCTCACCGTTCCCGCCTTGCCCGCCTTGCCCGCCTTTCTCACCTTCCTCTCCTTCCCGCCGCTCTCGTCGTGCTCACCTGGGCGCCCTCACCGTCTCCTCGGCCAGGGCTGCGGCCTCCTGTGTCAGGTCGAGGGCCAGCGCGTCCGGGCCCGGTGTGTCGGCCTCGACCCGTACGTGCACCAGGTCGCCCTCGCGCCGGACGGTGACCCGGGCGCCGGACGGTGCCGCCTGGCGGGCGATCTCCGTCACCGTGCCCGGCGGTTCCTGCCGGGCCGCCGCACGAGCGCCCGCCCGGGCCGCGTCCACGCACTGGATCAGCGCGGCCGCGGCCAGCAACGCCCAGACCAGCGCCATCGTGAACGCGACCAGCACCGGCAGCACCACGGCCGCCTCCGCCGTCACGAAGCCGCGGTCCCCGGCCACGTCACGGTCCCCCGCCTCAGAACTGCCCATCGAGCGCCCGCCCCACGATGTCCTGCAGCGCCCCGCGCACCTGCCCGCTGGTCAGCACCTCGTAGAGCAACGCGGCGAACCCCACCGCAGCGATCAACCCCATCGCGTACTCGGAGGTCACCATTCCGGCTTCCCTCCGCGCCAACCGGGCCCCGCCCACCCGGGCCCTGCCCGCCAGAGCCGACGCCAGCCCTCGCACTCGTGCCCGAACCCGCACCCGTACCCGCACTGCCTTGCCCATCAGAACCCCCGTGCCCTTCTCTTCCGTTGACCTTGGTCGTGCCTCTTACTTGGTCATTCGTCTTGTCAGCCCGATCCAGCCCGTTCAGCCCGTCATCAGTCACCCCCGCCCAGCACCCCGCTCGCCAGCCCGAGCACCACCGGCAGTACGCCGATCGCGATGAACGCGGGGAGAAAGCACAGCCCCACGGGCGCCGTGACCAGAACGCCCGCCCGTCGCGCACGAGCCGTGGCGGCGCGCCCCCGTTCCGCGCGGGTCTCGGCGGCGAGGCGCGCGACCGGTACCGCCGCCGGTACGCCCGACTCGCCGGCCCGCTCCAGCAACCGGGCCAGTCCCCGGGCCCCGGGCAACGCGGCCAGCCCTCGCCACGCCTCCGCCGGTTCGCCACCGAGTCGCACTTCGGCGGCTCCCCGCGCCAGCCGCTCTCCCACGGGCCCTTCCAGGGCCTCCCCCACCGCCCGGGCTGCCAGGACAGGACTCGCGCCCGCCGCGATGCAGGCGGCCAGCAGATCAGCGGCAAGCGGCAGTTGTCGCGCGGCCCGCGCCGCGTCGAACTCCTCCGCCGACCCCGGCCCCGGCCCCGACATCGACAGCGGCAGCGGCAGCGGTCTGCGCTGCCACCGCCACAGCCCGAACGCGGCCACAAGTCCCACCACGACCCCGGTCGCGCCCCCCACGAACACCCAGCAGGCGCCCAAGGCGCCGATCACCGGCCGCCATCGCCGCACCGCAGCACGCACCTCCGCGCGCCGTCTGAGGGAGACCGGCTCCACGGCCGGTCCGGGCTCGCCGGGCAGGAATGCCGACAGCGCCTCCAGTCGCCTGCGCACCCTCCGCTTCCGCCGTGCCGCGCCCAGGGTCCGGGCCGCCGCCCACACCCCCGCCATCACGCACACCGCCACCCCCAGCCTGTGGACAACCTCCGCACTCATCCCGCCTCCGCTCCCCGTACGATCCGCAGCGCCCACCACAGCCCGACGCCCTCCAGAACCCCGCCGACCAGCAGGCAACCGAAACCCGCTCCCGTGTGCAGCACGACATGCAGCGGGTCGGCGCCGAGCGCGGTGCCCAGGAGCAGCCCGAGCACCGGCAATCCCGCGAGCAGCACCGCCGTCGACCGTGCGCCCGCCAACTGGGCGCGCAGATCGGCACGTTGGTCCCGCTCCGCGCGCAACGCCGCCTCCAGCCGGTCGAGGCCGGCCGCGAGCCCGGCGCCCCGGTCCACGGCGACGCGCCAGCAGGCGGCGAGGCCCAGCAGTCCTTCGGCCCCGGGCCGCCGTGCCGCTTCGGTGAGCGCGCCCGGCACATCCCCGCCGAACCGCGCCGCCGCCAGGACCGCCGCCTGCGCGCCCCCGAACCCTTCCGAGTCCCGGGCGGCGCCCAGCAGGGCCTCTCCAGGCTGCCGGCCGGCCCGGACCTCCCCCGCGAGCTCCCCGCACAGCGCGATCACCGCGGTGGCCCGCCGCTCACTCGCCCGCCGCGCCGCCGCGGCCCGCCGGGCGCGCCGTACCAGCGGAACTCCCAGCGCTCCCAGGACGACCGGCACCACGGACGCCCCCAGCAGGCCGACCGCCAACCCGGCGACCAGTGCCCACCACTCGCCCCGCGTCCCGTGCAGCAGCCGCAACCGCTCCCCGGTCCGTACCGCCCATTTCCACGACGGCGGCCCGATCCCCGCCGCCCCGCCACCCGCGCACAGCAGCCGCGCCCGTCGCACTCCGGTCCCCGGCCCGTCCATCAGCCGGGCCGCCACCGCCGCACACACCAGCGCCGCTCCCACCGACACCTCGGCGATCCCCGTCACAGCCCCTCCCTCCGCTCACCCACACCGTTCACGTCGCCCAGGCCGCCGAGCAGTTCCCGCAGCCGCTCCCACCCGCGCCCGTACGCGAAGGTCTCCGCGCCCCACCGCAGAGCGGGCACCGTCACGACCAGCCCCGCCGGGTCCCGCTCCAGCACATGCACCTCGGCGATCCGCCGCCGCCCGGCCCGGTCGCGTACGAGATGGAGCACCACCGACAGGGCTGCCGCCACCTGGCTGTGCAGCGCCGCCCGGTCGAGCCCGGCGGCCGTGCCCAGCGCCTCCAGACGGGCCGGCACCCCCGAGGCGGCGTTGGCGTGGACAGTGCCCGCGCCGCCTTCGTGCCCCGTGTTCAGAGCGGCGAGCAAAGAAACGACCTCAGGGCCGCGCACCTCGCCGACGATCAGTCGGTCCGGCCGCATGCGCAGCGCCTGGCGCACCAGGTCCTGGAGCGTGACGAGTCCGGCGCCCTCCTGGTTGGGAGGTCTGGACTCCAGCCGTACGACATGGGGGTGGTCGGGGCGCAGCTCCGCCGAGTCCTCGGCGAGGACGATCCGCTCGCCCGGTCCGACGAGTCCGAGCAGCGCACTGAGTAGCGTCGTCTTGCCGCTGCCCGTGCCGCCACTGATCAGGAACGAGAGCCTCGCGTCGAGCAGTGCCCGCAGCAGCCGGTCCCCGCCCGGCGGCACCGTCCCCGCGGCCACCAGTTCGTCGAGTGTGAAGGCCCTCGGCCGTACGACCCGTAGGGACAGGCAGGTCGAGCCGACGGCGACCGGCGGCAGGACCGCGTGCAGGCGGGTGCCGTCGGGAAGCCTGGCGTCCACCCAGGGGTGTGCGTCGTCCAGCCGCCGCCCGGCCACGGCCGCGAGGCGCTGCGCGAGGCGTCGTACGGCCGCGGCGTCCGGGAAGGACACGGCCGTCAGCTCCAGACCGCCGCCGCGGTCCACCCACACCCGGTCGGGCGCCGAGACCAGCACATCGGTGACCGAGGGATCGGCGAGCAGCGGCTCCAGCGGGCCGCTCCCGACCAGCTCCGACCGCAGCCGCTCGGCCGCGCCCAGGACTTCGGCGTCCCCGAGCACCCGCCCCTGCTCCCGCAGTGCCTGCGCCACGCGCGCGGGGGTCGGTTCGCCGCCGCTCTCGGCCAGCCATTGCCGGACCCCGTCCAGCAGCCCCGTATCGGCGGACGCGCTGCCGCCCGGCGGCCCGCCCACGCCCGGGTGACCGCCAGACGGTCCCGCGTGTACGGGCCCGCCGTCCCGCAGGCCCGTACCCCCGCCCCTACCC
>NZ_LIPP01000180.1 GCF_001418335.1 Streptomyces aurantiacus
CTCCGCCTCCCCGCACCGCGGCGCGAGCGGCGGCGACCCCACCACCCGACGCAACAGACGAAACGGGCTGGACGGGCTGACCAGAGGAAGCCGCCCCGCCGGCAGGACCACCCACAGGACCACCGCCCTGCGCACCTATCCCCTTCCCCATTCCCATGCCCATTCCCGTGCTTGCCGCCCCCGGATGCGCGTCGGGCCCAGGCACGTACCCCATGGCAGGCGCACCGGACGCCACCGCACCCGTGAAGTTCACCCCGCGCTCCAGCCGGTCGAGCCGTGCCATGAGGGACCGCTCGTCCCCGTACGCCGTGGGCAGCAGCACGCGCGCACAGATCAGCTCAAGCTGGAGGCGGGGCGAGGTGGCGCCCCGCATCTCGGTCAGCCCGTCGTTGACGAGGTCGGCGGCGCGGCTCAGCTCGGCGGCGCCGAACACACTCGCCTGAGCCGTCATGCGCTCCACCACATCGACGGGGGCGTCGATGAGCCCCTTCTCTCCGGCGTCGGGCACGGCGGCGAGGATCACGAGGTCGCGCAGCCGCTCCAGCAGGTCGGCGACGAAGCGGCGGGGGTCGTTGCCGCCCTCGATGACCCGGTCGACCACCTCGAAGGCCGCGGCTCCGTCGCCCGCGGCGAAGGCCTCGACCACGGAGTCGAGCAGCGAGCCGTCCGTATAACCGAGGAGCGAGGTGGCCATGGCGTACGTCACACCGTCGTCGCGGGCCCCCGCGAGGAGCTGGTCCATGACGGACATGGAGTCACGTACGGACCCGGCTCCGGCCCGCACGACGAGCGGCAGGACCCCGTCCTCGACGGGCATGCCCTCGCGCCCGCAGACCTCGCCGAGGTACTTCCGCAGGGTGCCGGGCGGAACGAGCCGGAACGGGTAATGATGCGTACGCGACCGGATCGTCCCGATGACCTTCTCGGGCTCGGTGGTGGCGAAGATGAACTTGAGGTGCTCCGGCGGCTCCTCGACGACCTTCAGCAGCGCGTTGAAACCGGCCGGCGTGACCATGTGGGCCTCGTCGATGATGTAGATCTTGTACCGGCTGCTCGCGGGCCCGAAGAACGCCTTTTCTCGCAGGTCACGGGCATCGTCGACACCGCCGTGGGAGGCCGCGTCGATCTCGATGACGTCGATGGACCCTGGCCCGTTCCTCGCCAGGTCGCGGCAGGACTGGCACTCCCCGCAGGGTGTGGGCGTGGGTCCCTGCTCGCAGTTCAGACAGCGCGCGAGGATCCGCGCACTGGTCGTCTTCCCGCAGCCGCGCGGCCCGCTGAACAGGTACGCGTGATTGACCCGGTTGTTCCGCAGCGCCTGCTGCAACGGGTCGGTGACATGCTCCTGCCCGATGACCTCGGCGAACGACTCCGGGCGATAACGGCGGTACAGCGCGAGAGACGACACACATACGAGGTTATAGGCGCCCACTGACAACGGGGACCGCCCGCCGGTACCGGGTCCACCCGACCCCACCGCCACCGAGCCGCACCCGGGCTCCGCCCCACGGCCGCAAACGCAAGCGCCCCCCACGCACCCGCCAGAGCCAACCTACCCTTGCTGCCTTCCGGCCCTGGGGGAGTTCAGTCAGATAGCGCCACGTGAGGGGCTGCGCTCACAGTACCCGATCCGAGCGGGGGGAACGAGTTCGCGAGCACTCCTCAACGTCTTGTATTGTTTGCCGCGGAGGATTCGCCTAGTGGCCTAGGGCGCACGCTTGGAAAGCGTGTTGGGGGCAACCCCTCACGAGTTCGAATCTCGTATCCTCCGCCAGTGCCTCACCGGGCACGATGTCGAAGGGCCCCACCGTTCGCGGTGGGGCCCTTCGACGGTTGCAGTCTCATCTACAGTCTCAACGCGCCTCTACGAAGCCGTCCGGACTGCCTTCGTCGGCAGCCTTGGCCACCTCCCAGATGAGTCCGCCGACCCGTTGCGCCACGTCAGCCAGGATGCCGCCCGTCACGTGCTGGTAGCGGGCCGCCATCGCCGTGGACGACCACCCCATGATCTGCATCACGACTCGTTCCGGGACACCGAGGATCAGCAGGACCGTGGCAGCGGTGTGCCGGGCGTCGTGCAGCCGGCCGTCTCGCACCTTGGCGTCAGTGAGGAGCTGCTTCCGCGTCGTAGTCCGTGCTGGGGACCAGAGGCTCCCCCAGGGGCGACGTGAAGACGAAGCCGGTCTCGCGCCACTCGTTCGCGGCCAGCAGCCGCTCCCGATCCTGCTCGGTGCGGTGCAGTTCCAGCAGCCGGACCAGTTCGGCGGGCACCCCGATGACCCGGCGGCCGGCTCGTGACTTGGTGTTGGCCGTGTCCTCGTTCTTCCGGACCCGCTGTTTGCAGTACCCAGGCTTTCGGCCGCACTCTCCCCCGCACCCGTGCAGGTACTTCGGCCGCAGCCTGTTCTTCCTCACGCGAAGGATGCCGTTAGGGAGGTCGACGTCGGACCAGCGCAGTCCGAGGGCCTCCCCCTGCCGTAGCCCAAGAGCGAGAGCGATGGACCAGCGGGCACTGTTGCGGAGCTTGGCTGCCTCGGAGAGGAGTCGCTGCACTTCATCGATGTCGTACGGCTCGACTTCCTCCTCTTCGATTCTCGGAGGCACTGCGAGGATGGCCACGTTCCGGGTGATGTGGCCGCGGCGAAGCGCGTGGTTGAGCGCGGTGCGCATCGTCCGGTGTGCCTGGTGAGCAGTGGCGGCCTTGCTTCCGCTGCGCTGCATCTTCGTGTAGAGACGTTCCAGGTGCTCGGGCTCCAACTTGTCGAGTCGGTGAGCACCTACGCCAGGAACCAGATGCACCCTGACTGCTACCTCGTACCCGGCGTAGGTGTTCTCCCGCACGGACGGCCTGGCGATCTCTTCCACCCAGTGCAGCAGCCAAGCCTTGGCCGTCCACGGTCGGCCCGGCTTGCGAACCTTCCCCTCGTCGCGCTGTTTCTCCAACGCGCGAACCTTCTTGATGACCTCCCCTTCACTGACCTTGCTCATGACGTGGCGCCGGTCGGGCTTCCCGTCATCGCGGACGCCGACCGTGACGCGGCCGTGCCAGTAGCCGTCTTTGCCGAAGTAGATGGACGATGCGCCGTCAGGGCGCTTGGCGCGCTTGGCCATGGGACTCCTTACGCGACTGCGTTCGTGGACTGCGACTGCATGCGCTGAGCGAGGTAGTCACCCAACGAAGATTGGGTCGTCGGCACACCAGCTCTTGCCGTTGTGCTGGACGGGCTCAGCACTGCGGGTCTGGACACGGGATGCCGCCACGGCGTTCCGTGGTACGTCGCACACCTAGGCAGTCAGCTCGTGGCCGCACTGGCGGATCCGGAGTGCTCACTATCGACCGGCTTGGCCAATGCCCTCGAACGCGTGGCGGCCAAGCACCCCGAATGCGACTTGGCGAATCCAGAAACCCCATCTGCAACGGTGGCTATCCTCCGGCAGCGCGAAGGCTTCTTGGATCACCTCGTCCTGGCTGACTCCCCGATCGTGCTCGAAAACCGCCAAGACTTCTCCGTGATCACTGACCTACGCGTGAAGGAAATCCTTCCGGAGTTGAAGGAAGAAGTCGGGCGTTACGAAACCCATACGGCAGAGCACAAAGAGGCTCTGCGTCGCCTGGTACTCGCGCAACGGCAGACCCGCAACACGGCAACTGGGTACTGGGTCGCGGCTTCAGGGCCCGAAGCCACGGAACATGCGCTGACCGGCAGCAATCCCGCTGAGGATCTACGCGCCGCCGCGCTCTTGTCCGATGGCGCGGCATGCCTCGTGACGGACTACGCAATGGCGACCTGGCCCGAGGTCTTCAGAACGCTCCGCGCAGGGGGGCCGCGAGAGTTGATCGACGCGGTTCGCAAGGTGGAGGCTACAGACCCCCATGGGCAGCGGTGGCCACGCTATAAGTCTGGGGACGACGCTTCCGTCGCCTTCTGCGAGTGGGGATAATGCCTGTTCAGCGCTAAGGCACTACGCTTCTATATCAGTGATGCCAGAGTAAATCCCGGTCAGAGATGTTGTGCCGTGTCAACCTCCGCGGCCCGCTACCATCAAAGGATGGGTGGAACAAGGCGTGATGAATTCTCCGCACGGACGAAGACTTCTCTAGCGGCCCGAGCCGGTCATCGATGTAGCAACCTGACTTGCCGACGGCTGACTACTCGACCGGCTTGGCAGAATACAGAAGAAGCACTCAATTTGGGCGAAGCGGCTCATATTTATGCTGCCAGCCCTAGAGGGCCTAGGTATAACGCATCAATGACGCCACATGAACGAAAATCGATCCAGAATGGCGTCTGGCTATGTAAGACCTGCGCGAAAATCATCGATGCCGAGGAAGCCGCATATCCGCCGGAAACGCTAAGGGTATGGAAACAGCATGCGGAAGCAGGTGCCGTGAGAGACTCGGCAGCGGCGGTCGATCAAACAGGACTCCTGCTTGCAGATATTGTCGCCGCGCGCGAGTTGCTTCTTTCATTTTGTGAAGCCTGGCAGCGCAACGAGCCGAGCATGAGTTTCGAAATCCCATTCGCTGTGCGCACCGAGAACTCTCTTAAGTACTCAAGTGATCGAGTGAACGCCTACCATAGAGAGATTGAACCACACATAGCAAGGGTCTTGGTGATCGCTCGACATATTCTAGGGTCCAGCCATCAGGCTATTGTGGACCTAGAGTCAGAGTCTACCGACGCGCATGTGAATTATATTGAAATGCGTGAATGCGCTAGAAATCTGCAACAATTGCATAGTATTTTGGAGTTGCGGTGAGAAAGGTTGGGTGGCCTGACAGGGGAAGGGCCGCGGTCAGGTGGCACACGCGCTCCTGGCCTTGACATCAACGACGGTGCACGCTGGCGTACAACCTGACGCTCATGCCGGATTTTGAGCGCGTAGATACTCATGTCGTGCCGACTTGGCGGGTGCTGGCATCCGGCTGCACTCTCCCACGGATCAAAGAGTCGCCAAGCAGCACCATCGCGGACTACGGTTCGCGGCTCGTGACAATTGTCCAGTCTCAACGGCAGTCTCATCCGTGGAAGTTCACGCTCGTTCAGAGCCGCATCAACAGAGCGCCTATTTAGGGAGCGATACTTTTGGCTTTTTCGAAATGCTCAAGATGGGAGGCATACAGGTCACCCCATGCGTCAGTTTCTGCCTTTTTCAGGACCAAAAAGAGCTGAAGCACTAGATCCTCGGGTGATGTGAAACCGTTATCCTCGTGGTCCTCGTCGTTTAGGGCCGCGAGTATTTGAGGCACGCGATCAGTCGATTTCTTTAGCACGTTCACAAGCGTGCTCAAGTTATCGATGGAATAGGAATCTAGAGTCGACGCTAGGCGAGTTCTATCGGACTCGGCCTGGTCGCGCTCTTCCATGTATGGGTATCCCGCCGTCTGGGCCATACTTAGTAGATCTTGGATTAGGGGATCGACTGATATCCATGCGGACAGAGAGTTCGCGTTGACGTCTATGTCGTAGTCCCCGCTGACAACGACCCTTGCGTAGTCTTCTGAGATCTGTCGACTTTCCTCTCTTATGTTCGAGAACTCCTCGTCGGCGAGTTCGAAGAGCGCGCTTAGCCGGAAAAGCCTACGCCGCAACCCCCTGGGCACCTCGTGAGGTTTCTTGTAGTCGATTTTGTGATTCACAGCCGCCCAGGCATGCTGCAAGGCGGTGCGGATTTGGATCTCTGCTCGATAGTTCGCGAAAGCTCGCCACTCAGGCAAGGTTTTCCGGGAGTCCGCTAGCTCGAATATGAGGTGAAACGATGCATAGCCGAACTGGTCGTCAGCTAGTTCGGATGCTTTGTCTCCGCTATGTTCTTCAATGACGTTGAATTCATCAGCAATTAGATCCGCTACCTTATCTACATCTTCCATGTAGTAGGTGATTACGCGCAGGCCTACGAGGTCAGTTACTTCGGCGAGCGGGTCTACATACTTCCCCTTTTTTCGTTTCAGCTTCTCTGAAAAGCTTGCCACGTCTTTCGCTCTACCGTCGATCTGGACTATGTCAACTCCTGCTGATTGGATGATCTCTCCGATCAGCGCCTGAATTTTATTGCAGTATGCGGTATAATTATGGTGTAGGCGCCTGTAGGAATCGGTCCAATCTTCCTGGCTTTTACTGCTTTCCATTTGTGTCTCCATTGAGAGATCTCGGGGGTTCCAGGATCTCAGACATGAGACGGATGTGGTGCTAAATTGGTAAATTCCGTGTGGGTACAACGCTCGGAACCGCTGTAGGGGCGGCATCAACATCGACGCATGCCACCCGAGCGCACACCGATCATTGAGATGAGTAACTAGCTCAGCCGACGGCGCGGCACCTACCTCAGGGGTGCACCACCTACGGATCAGGCGCTAGTGGGCCATGCATGGGCCACAACACTGTGAGGGCCAAGTCAACTCAGGTTTATGCCAGGTCAGAGTCCATCAGGGACCCTGACGCGCGGCGGCCTTGAAACCCGCTACTGCCTTAGCCTGGTCCTCCTCAGGCCTGAACCGTGCCTCGAACGAGCCAAAACCCACCAAGGCTTTTCCTCAAGCTGCTGACCCAGGCTGTCGTCAGGCTCCATGCTCCTGACGTGGCATTCTCACTGCGGCACAGACAGCAGGCCCCACGGGGCCGGTACACCCCGAACCTCTTGCCTGTTTGGCTCGTGGCACCTGTGACCCTGGTGGCCGCCGGTGCACTCGGCTGGGGTATCTACCATTACGCCTATGAGCACTTCGCGCAGAGGGCTGCCGACCAGAAGCCCTCCAAGCCGGTCAACATTAACGACGTCCTCACAGCGACCGTCACCGCGCTGACCCTGATCGGTGCCGTCCTCGCCGGTCTCTACGCCTACCGCAAACAGCTCCTCGCCGAAGGCGACGCACATCGCGCAGAAGCAAGCCAGCTCGCCGACCGCTATACCACCGCCGCTGAACAGCTCGGCCACGACCAGGCCGCCGTGCGCCTCGCCGGCGTCTACGCGCTCGCGCGCCTCGCCGATGACTGGGCAGAACAACGCCAGGTCTGCATCGATGTCCTATGCGCCTACCTGCGCATGCCCTACGAACCCGACGCATCAGGCACCAGCCACCGGGTGGGGGAACGGGAAGTCCGGCAGACCATCATTCGCGTCATCCGAGACCACCTACACCAGCTGGACGCCCCCACCACTTGGTGCTCGTACGACTTCGATTTCACCGGTGCGACCTTCGACGGTGGCGACTTCTCAAGAATCCACTTCCTTGGCAGAGTCGCCTTCGACCGGGCGGAGTTCAGCGGCGACGCAATCACCTTTTATGGCACAGTTTTCAGCAGAGGTGTGGTCACCTTCGCTGACGCAGAGTTCAGCAGCGGCACCGTGGTCAACTTCGCCAACGTGGAGTTCAACAAAGGCGTCGTCTCCTTCGAGTACGCGAAGTTCAACGGCAGCTTGGTCACCTTCAATTACGCAGCGTTCAACGGCGTCGTTTCCTTCGTCGGTGCCGAGTTCAGCGGGGGTACAGTCACTTTCGTCCGCGCGGAGTTCAACAACGGCGCGGTCGGATTCCACCGCACGGCGCTGACCAGCGGCTCGATCTGCTTCGATGGCGCGAGGTTCCTTGGCGGCACGGTCGATTTCAATGGCGCGACCCTCAGCGGCGGCACGATCACCTTCCACGGCGCGACCCTCAGCGGCGGCACAGTGGGCTTCGACGGCACAAGGTTCAGCGGGACCACGTTCGACTGGGGCCCTTTGCCCGTCCCGACGAGTGCCTAACTGCTTGCATCCCCAGCACCCGCACTGCTGGACGAACTCAGGGCGATCTCAGTCAGAGGGCGCGCATCAGTCTCAACGACAGTCTCATCCGTGGAAGTTCGCTCTCGTCCGCGACCGTGCTGACAGACGACACCACACGGGATCTGAACGGGCCTGAACTACCAGGAACGGACACCAGCAGAGTTGGAAAGCGTGTTGGGGGCAACCCCTCACGAGTTCGAATCTCGTATCCTCCGCCAGTGCCTCACCGGGCACGATGTCGAAGGGCCCCACCGTTCGCGGTGGGGCCCTTCTTCGTGCCGTGGTTGCAGTTTTGGTTGCAGTTGCGCGGGGCGGACCGCTCTTGGTCTCAACAGACAGGCTTGGGTGTAGCTCTTTTCGAGGGACAGGCTGAGCTGCGCATGTGCCGGTTCGACTCGACTGCCGGTCGTGGAGATCCTGCCGGAATTCCGCAGGTCACGCTCGGCTCCGCATGAAGGTCGACAGCGTAGAGGACGCAGGTCGCCGCGCCGACCCCCTGGTGGCCGAGTCGATCACTTGGGAGCACCCCGATCCGCAGGTCACGCAGGTGAGCCGTCCCTCGAAAGGAGCTACACCCTTTCCCCTTCGCCGAGGCCATTCTCAACAGGCCCACCCAGCACCCCGGGAGCGAGGGTGCGCGGCTTCACTGCTCAGACAGTTACGACGATCTTGCCGAGCGGGTGCCTGCGGGCATAGTCGATTGCCGCTTCGACACCGTCGTCGAGTGAGTATCGGCGGGCGATCGGGGTGGAGAGTCGGCCCGCGGTTGCGGCCTCGGCCACGGCCCATGCGCCGTTGGTCTCATCGCCCATGTGCATCACGAAGGCCAGTTTCACGTCGTCGCGTTCCAGTTGTCGAGGCTCCGGCGGGGGGAAGACGATCGAGATCAGCCGGCCGCCCGGGCGCAGGCTGCGCGCCGCCGCGGGCAGGCCGTCGGCGAAGAGCGCAAGGTTGAGCACGACGTCGACGCCGGTGGGGTAATCGTCGTAGCCGACCGTGTGGTGGGCACCTAGGCTGCGTAGCAGGTCAGCGGCCTCGGTCGTGCGGGCGGTGGCCGTAATCTCGGCGCCGGCCGTGGCAAGGTTCGGGATCAGTGTCAGACCGACCGCGCCGGTGGCCCCGATGACGAGGACGGACTCGCCGGGGCTGATGTCCGCGGTGTCCATGATGGCCAGTGTGGTGCCACCGGCGATCAGCAGGGACGCGGCCTGCTCTGCGCCGAGGGCGGCCGGGCGGTGGCCCAGTGCAGGCGTGTCCGCCTCGAAGACCGCGTAGTCGGCGAGGGCGCCGGTGCTCAGTGACGGTCGTACAGGATCGGCGGCGGAGCGCAGCTGACGGGGCAGAGCCAGGCCGAAGATCTCGTCACCCACATGGAAGCGGGTGACGTCCGGCCCGGCTTCGGTGACGGTGCCCGCGAACTCGTTGCCGAGTGTGTAGGGGAACTGCAGGTCGACCAGGTCGCGATAGCCGCCGGTGATGACGCGCAGATCGGTGGGGTTGATCGACGAGGCGGCGATCTTCACCAGGATCTGGCCGGGGCCGGGGCGTGGGATGGCGAGCTCGGCGATCGTGAGTTGCTCGGGATCTCCGTAGCCGGTCGCGACGAGTGCCCGCATGGTGTCGGTTGTCACGACTTCACCGTATGGAGCACCCGATGAGCGGTCGATGCTTCAATAGCTCCTCTTCTTGATTGTTTGCGTCATCTAACATGAGTGCATGGATCTTGTCGCGGACGTATTGGAGATCTCCGGCGTGCGGGGCACAATCGGCGCACGGATCGAGGCAGGCGGGAGCTGGTCGATTCCGGTGACGGAATGCACTGCGGCAGTCCTGCACGTGATCACCGCCGGCAGCGCCTGGCTTGAGATCAAACACTCGTCACCGCAGAGCCTGGAGCTGGCGGTGGGCGACGTCGTGCTCATGCCGGACGGGCCGTCGCACATGCTTGGCAGCGCGCCGGGGACGGGTGCTCCGGTAGCCGATCCGGCGATGGCGGCCCGGGCGCTTGAGACAGGTGAGGTGATTCGCCTGGGGTCACAGCCCGCCCGCACCCGCATCCTGACCATCAGCTACGACTGCGACCACACCGTGCGGACCCAGGTCCTCGGCGCGCTGCCGGAGGTGGTGCATATTCGCGGGGACCAGGGCGAGCCCGGCTTCGACGACACCGTCCGGATGATCGGGCGAGAACTGAGCCGCCCACTGATAGCGGGGAGGGCGGTGCTGAACAGCCTGGTCGACGTCCTGCTCGTGCAACTCATGCGCGCCTGGCTGCCTACCCGGTCCGGACACCGTGGCACCTGGCTCGGAGTGCTCGAAGACCCGCTGGTGCGCAGCGCGATGGAACATGTGCACGCTGAGCCGGCACGGCCGTGGACCACCACGACGCTGGCTTCCGCTCTCGGCGTTTCCCGGGCGACCCTGTCCCGCCGGTTCCCGGCAGCCATCGGGCAGAGCCCGGCCACCTACCTGACACAGTGGCGTATGGACCTGGCAGCGGTTCGCCTACGCAAGACCCGAGACCCGGTCGAGTCGATCGCCGCAGCAGTCGGCTATCAATCGGCCCCTGCCTTCCACAGGGCTTTCGCCCGTTCCCACGGTGTGACACCTGGGCGATACCGCGCCGCGCGACGCGAGGACAGTGGTCGAGAACGGGTGTAGCTCCTTGGGTGCGGCTCTGCCTGAGTGAGCTGGTGATGCCGTGCGCCGTTGCCGTGCGTGCGCTTCACCGGCTTGGCCGCCCGACATCCCACGACGACTCGGCCGCGCGGATCCGATTCCGTTGGCCCTACGACGTCCGGTACGCAGGGTGGTATGGGGCCGGTGTCCTCCGGGACAGCAACCCCACACCGTTGTGACGGGCTCGGGCAAACTGCGCCTGCGCGGCCTGGTCAGCCGACGAACTCGACCATGACGGTCGCCGTACCGGGCACATGCCGGGCGTCGCCCGCGTAGGTGACCGTGTACTGGGGGTACGTGTTCCAGTCGGGCGGGGTGTCGTTGAAGCTGAAGGTTCCGTCCCGTCCGACCTTCACATCCGGCAGCTCCACGCCGTTGCGCGTCACCGCGACCGCTCTGCGCTTGGGGAAGGGGACCAGCGAGGTCAGTTTTCCCGTCACGGTGACCGGCGTGCCCACGGGGTTCGTCGGCGGAGCGGACAGAGTGATCGTGCTGGATGCCTTGGCGACGTCGGTGACGATGTCGAGAACGACCTCGCCCGAGTAAGGGAAGCGGGTGGTGAACAGCCTGTTGCCGTCGGGCGCCCAGGCCACGCCTCGGTCGAGCAGATCCGCATACCCCGGCGACAACGCGACCGTGCGGTACGCGGCGGTCTCTCCCGGACGGTAGACATAGACGTCCCACTCCCCTCCCGCCACGACCCCCGCGGCGACCGTGCCGTGGGAGTCGACAGCGACGGAGTTGGGGTAGGGGCCGGTGTCGTACTGGGCCTCCTCCGTCAGGTCCGACAGGCGCCACCGCTGATGGTAGTAGTTGGAGCCGTTCGCGGTGATGACACTGCTGCCGTCCGGCGTCACCGCCACGTCCTCGACATCGGCGACGGCGTCGCTGTAGGCGGTCTCCTGAAGCGTGCCGGAGCCCACGTCGTACACGCGCATGCCCAGCGCCCCCTGGCTCTCCGCGGCGACGAGCCGGTCGGGCGCGCCCGACGACGAGGCGAGTCGCGGCTTGCCGTACCAGACAGGGTTGTCGTCGAGGCTGACGGTCGGGGTCGCCTCGGCGATGGCGACCGACCCGATGCCGGCGTCGAAGACGGTGGCCTGGTAGCCGAAGAACAGCCGGCCGCCGGCGAGGGCGAGGCTCTCCGGTTCGGTGTCGGCCCCGGTTGAGATGCGCCGCGTCTCGGTCATGGTCGCGGTGTCGATGACGGAGATCGCGTCAGCGTCCGGGAGTGCCACGTACAGGGTGGACTCGTCGGCCGACTCGGTCATGCCCCGCGCCCCGTCGAGACCCTCCACCTTCTTCACGACCTGCCCGTCGTGGTCGGTGGCCAGTACCGCGTCGTCGCCGGGCGCGCTGACGTACACATGCCGGCTGTCGGCGAGGGTCTGCCAGTGCGACCGCACGGGCAGGACGATGCCGCCCTGGGTCTGTGCCGCTGCCGTGCCGGGAACGCCGAGCAGATGCAACGACGCGGTAGCCAGGATCAGCGCGGCACCCGCCGCACGTCTTCGTATACGCACCTTGGAAGCTCCTTCGAGAACGGATCCGGCCGCACGGGCGGGGGCCGGCGGAGCAACTGTAGTAATCCGCACTGACATTGGGCCCGCAGGATGATCGCGTGCGGAGTGCGCCTCAGGCCACGGACTCGCTGCAGCCTTCGTCATCCGACCCCGCACATGATCGACCGGACACGTCCTGGGCCGTCATCCGACGACCGTCCTCAGCCAGTCGCCGGTGGCTCCCAGAGAGTGTCTCCATGCCTCCAAAATGTCCCCGACTTGCTGCGCCACCTTCCGGAGCATGGGCACCGGCGGCGGCGCGGCGTCAGGTGGGAAATTTCCGCTTCGAGGGCGCGTCTGTGGCTTCCTGGACACAGGGTCCGCCGCCACGACGTCCACATGGCTTCTCGAAACTTCTCGTACTGGTGACAACCTCCCGTGCGGCCCAGCACGTCAGTACGGCATGAAGTACTTCTCACCGCGCGCCGTTGCGGTGCCGGGTGGAGGCGGTCTGTGATCCGGACACCGGACGAACAGGATGTCTCCGAGGTCGGCGACGGCGACGGCGACGGCGACGGCGGCATCGCCACCGAATTCATCGAGTTCGACGAGTTCGCGCGCAGCCGCCAGGCGCAGTTGCGCCGTGCCGCGTATCTGCTGTGCGGTGACTGGCACTTGGCCGAGGATCTGACGCAGACGGCGCTGGCGAAGCTGTACGCGGTGTGGCGCAAGGTACGGATGGAGTCCGCCGACAGTTACGCCCGCAAGGTGTTGTTCCGTACGTTCGTGGACGAGACCCGGCGGCGGCGCTGGTGGGAGCGGCCCGGTGCCCACCAGTACGAGGTGGCGGCCCCGGTACTGGACCCCGATCTGCGGCTGGTGCTGCTGGCCGCCCTGCGGCAGGTGCCCGCGCGCAGCCGGGCGGTGCTGGTCCTGCGGTTCTGGGAGGACCAGAGCGTGGAGGAGACCGCGGCGGCGCTGGGCTGCAGCACCGGCACCGTGAAGAGCCAGACCTCCCGGGGGCTGGCGACCCTGCGCCGCATCCTGGGCGACCGGGCGTCGACGGTACTGCCCGTGAGCGGGGCCCGCGCCGGTACGGGCGGGGAATCCGGGCCCGGTTATCTGAAGGCGGGGTGGTGAGCATGGCGGGCAGACATGGCGGTGGCGAGGACGGGTTCGCCCTGGCCGAGGCGCTCGGCGAGGCGCTGGGCGGGCCGGATGCCGGTCCGGAGCCGCCGATGCCGGATCTGGTGCCGGGCGCGATCGTGCAGGGTACGCGGATCAGGCGGCGACGCCGGATCCGTGCTGCCCTGGGCAGCGCGGCCATGGCGGCGGTGGTGGCGGTCGGCGCGTACGGGGCGTACGGGGTGTTCGCGCCGACGCCGGAGACCCGGCGCTCGCTGCCGGCCGTGGAACCGACGGTCTGGTATCCGTCGCTGCAGCTGCTGCGGTCGATCGTCCCGGCGTCGACCGGCACGGTCGACGCCGCGCAGCCGCAGCACTCGCGGCGCCCGGCAACGTACTTCCGGCTGACCGACCCCAAGAGCGGGCTGGTGAGCGACCTGTACGTGTCGGTGGCGCGGTCCGCCACCGGGACTTCCCTGCTTCCGCCCGGTCCCTCGGGATGCCGGGACGGTCACGGCCCCCAGCTCACCACTCCATGGGGCGGCCACCCGGTCAAATGCTTCGTCAGCCGGACGAAGTCGGGAGACCGTGTGCTGGGCTACTACGTGGACGAGACGTCCTTGCCCGCTCGCGTGGACCCGGGCGATTCGTACGCGTTCGGCATTACCTATGTGACAACCGGCGGCTGGGCGGTCCAAGTAATCATGGACGCCCCCGCTGAAAACGGCCAGAACCACGTGGCCACGACCTCGGACTGGTCCGTGCTGACCGACCTGGCCACCGACCCCCGGATCTTCGACGCCGTCGAGGAGACCGGCCGTTGACGACCCACGGACGACGACCCACTGCAGGCCCACTGCAGGCCCACTGCAGGCCCACTGACGACCTCCTGACGGCCCACTGACGACCTTCTGACGACAACCCGCACTACACCCCGAATGGATGTGTGGCATGGACATGCCTAAAACCGCTCTACGCAACTCCCTGGTCGCAGCTGTGGCCGTCGCCGTGCTGCCGCTGCTCAGCGGATGCGGAGGTTCGGGTGACTCGGCCGGTTCCGACGCCGGTTCGGGTTCCACGGCCGGCGGCGGTACGAAGACCGTCGACGGCGCCGCCCAACTCACCGTCCCGGACGGCACGGACGACGCGACCAAGAAGATGTACATCGAGGAGAACGCCATCGCGGCCTGCATGAAGAAGCAGGGTTTCACCTACACCCCGCATGTGGCGACTCCGCAGGCCGCCGGCTCCTTCGACTCGGTCGACGGGCAGGACTACGCGCTGGCGAAGAAGACGCGGCAGAAGTACGGCTTCGGCACCTACGCGGCCGCCGCCTACCCCGACGACCCGAACGCCCCCGGCGCCAACACCAAGGGAAAGCAGAACGGGAAGGTCATCACCCCCGACGACGGGGACGAGAAGGGATTCACCGCTGCCCAGCAGAAGAGCTACGACGAAGCGCTGAACGGCATCCGGCCCACGACCGGGACGAAGACGGAGAGGGAGCAGTTCGGCGGGTGCACCGCCGAGGGCAGGGCCAAGGCATACGGACCGGAACTGAGCATCGAGGACCAGAAGAAGGAGCAGGCCGACAAGGAGGACAAGAACCGTGCGAACGGGCTGGAGCTCAACGGCGATCCCCAGCTGGTGCAGCTCGCGCAGGAGTACGCCGACTGCCTGAAGGCGCAGGGCATCGCGGTCTCCACCACCCAGCCGACCGGCATGTTCGACATGGTGCGGATCGACCTCACCGAAGCACTGCCGGAGAACAGGCCGACGCTGACCCAGGCGGAGGCGATGCCTCTGCTCACCAAGGACATCGCCATCGCCATGAAGGACCTGGAGTGCGGCAAGAAGTTCCGGGCCGCGTACTTCCCCAAGGAGAAGGCCCACCCGTACTGGGGTGCCGGCGCGTGAAACACCTCAGCGGACGCAAGCAGCTGGGCGCGCTGGTCGGCGTGGTGGTCCTGGTGGGCGCGGGCGGCTGGGTGGCCGGTACTCAGGTCCATTCCCCCGCCGATGCCGCCGCCGCGCGCGACGCGCCGAAGGCCGGCCCGGTGACCGTCGGGGTCCAGCGGCAGTCTCTCGTCGCGACCGTGGTGGCGAACGGCTCCATCGAGTTCGCCTCGCCCCAGCCACTCTCACTGGCCGGCCCCGTGGGCACCGGATCATCCGGGGGCGCGGCGGCCGGCGAAGGTACGGAGCAGCGGGTCACCAAGGCACCGGTCGCCGGTGCCAGGATCAAGGAGGGCGATGTTCTGATGGCGGTCAACGGCCGCCCCGTACTCGCGCTGAGCGGCCGGGTCCCGATGTACCGCGCGCTGGGCCCCGGCGCCTCCGGCGACGATGTGAAACAGCTCCAACGAGCGCTGCGACGGCTCGGTTTCGAGCCCGGCGCGATCAGCGGCGACTACGGCCAGGGCACCGCGGCGGCGGTCACCCAGTGGTACGCGAACAAGGGATACCAGGCGCAGCAGCCGAGCCCGGACGAACAGCAGCAGCTGGGCGAGCTGCAGCAGTCGGTGTCCTCCGCCCAGGAGACGCTCCTCACGATGACCGGCAGCGGCAGCACCGGCAGCACCGGCGGGACGGGAGCCGCCCCCAAGACCGACACCGACACCGACAGCGGCGGCAGCGGCAGCGGCAGCGGCACGGACTCACGTACGGAAGCCGGCGCGAGCACCCCGGCGGCGGAATCCGGCAACGCCAAGGAGATCCGGAAGCTCCAGCTGAAGTCCGCCCAGAAGGCGCTGGACATGGCGAACGCCGCCCTCAGCACCTATCAGACCACTTACGGAACCAAGGTTCCGGCCGGTGAGGCCGTGTTCTTCCCGAAGCTGCCCGTACGACTGGACAAGGTGACGGTGAAGACCGGGGATGTCCCGGCCGGCCAGATCGGCACCGTCACCGGGTCCGAGGTGGTGGTCCAGACGGTCGTGCCCGGTTCG
This sequence comes from Streptomyces aurantiacus, assembly GCF_001418335.1. Taxonomy (GTDB): domain Bacteria; phylum Actinomycetota; class Actinomycetes; order Streptomycetales; family Streptomycetaceae; genus Streptomyces; species Streptomyces aurantiacus. Next base: position 16,022 of record NZ_LIPP01000180.1, read on the forward strand.
GACGGCGAACTGCTCAAGAAGGGCATGGCCGTCGAGCTGGCGACGGCGGGGGGCGAGAAGGCCCGGGGCACCGTCTCCGCGCTCGGCGCCGACGCCGCGCCCTCGACGGCGGAAGGCGACGGCGAGCAGTCCGCGGGGGAGGGGTCAGGGGGCTCCGAATCGGAATCCGGTGCCGAACCCGGTGCCGAACCCGGCGCCGAATCCGGCACCGAACCCGCCGACGCCACCAACACAGCCCCGGCGGCCGGCGACCCCTCGGCCCCGGTCCCGCTGCGGATCTCCGTACCCGACCCCGGCCCGCTGGCCGGTCAGGCCGGGGCTGCGGTGAAGGTGACCATCAAGATCGGCGCCTCGGACGGCAAGGTGCTGACCGTGCCGCTCGCCGCGATACGGACCTCGGCCGACGGAAAGGCCCGGGTGCAGGTGCGGCGCGACTCCGGCGTCAGCGACGTACGGGTCACCGTCGGGCTGTCCGCGGCCGGCCTCGTCGAGGTGAAGCCGGCCGGCGGCGCACTGAAGCAGGGCGACAACGTGGTGGTGGGCAAGTGAGTCCCATGACTCCCGTAACTCCCGTAACGCCCAAGACTCCGATGACTTCCGTGACTTCCGTGGCTTCCGGGCCGGACGTCGTCATCGAACTCAGCGGTGTGGAGAGGACCTTCGACACCGAACCGCCCGTGCACGCCCTGCGCGGTGTCGATCTGACCGTACGGCGCGGTGAGCACCTCTCCATTGTCGGGCCCTCCGGATCCGGCAAGTCGACCCTGCTCAACACACTCGGCCTGCTCGACCGGCCCACCGCCGGCTCGTTCCGGCTCGACGGGGTGGAGACCACCGGGCTGGGCGACCTCGAACGCACCGCGCTGCGCGGCAGCCGGATCGGGTTCGTCTTCCAGTCCTTCCACCTCCTGCCCTACCGGACGGTGGACGAGAACGTCATGGTGGCCGAGGCGTACCGCAAACCACGCCCCGGACACGAACGCGGCACCCGTCTTGACCGTGCCCGCCAGGCGCTGGAGCGGGTCGGGGTGGGGCACCGGTCGGGCTTCCGGCCCGACCGGCTGTCCGGCGGCGAACGCCAACGCGTCGCCATCGCACGGGCCCTGATCGGCGACCCAGCACTGCTGCTGTGCGACGAACCCACCGGCAACCTGGACAGCGAGAACACCCTCTCCGTACTGGAACTCTTCGACGACCTGTGCGCCCAGGGCATGACCCTCGTCCTGATCACCCACGACGAGGCAGTCAGCCGCCGGGCGAGCCAGCGCGTCCGCATCACCGACGGCTGCCTCACCCCCGAGGCCGAGGCCGTATGACACGCGGGAAACACCCGACGCCCGCGCCCCCGGCAACGGCCCCAGCAACGGCCCGGGCGACGGCCCGGGCAACAGCCCAGGCAACAGCCCGGGCACGCGCCGAACGCCCCCGGATGGACCCGCGGGACCTGTGGACGGAAGCACTCGCCGGCGTCCTCGCCCGCCCGATGCGATCCGCGTTGACCACCCTGGGCACGGTGCTCGGCATCACCACGCTCGTCATCACCATCGGGGTGGCCTCCACCGCGGGCAACCAGATCGTCGGCCGGTTCGACGCGCTCACCGCGACCTCGGTGACCGTGAAGGTGCCGCCGGCGCAGCCCGACTCGGCCGACACCGGGCCACTGGTGGACTGGTCGGGGACCGAAGCGGTCCGGCGGCTGGCCGGCGTGGAATCGGCCGCCGCCCTCGGGGACTCCGCCACGACCAACAGCGTCCAGGTCCGGGCCAACGACGTGAACGCACCCGGCGACACCTCCGGGCAGACCCTGGCCGTCGTCGCCGCCTCGGCCGGGCTGCCCGCCGCCGTACGCGGCACGATGACCGCGGGACGGTTCTACGACGCCGGCAACCTCGCCCGGCACGACCAGGTGGTGGTGCTCGGTGACCAGGCCGCGCGGCTGCTCGGCATCAGCCGGGTGGAGGACGCCCCCGCGGTCTTCTTCAAGGGCCAGTCGTACACGGTCATCGGCGTCCTCGGCGGCATCGAGCGGGAGCGGCGCCTGTCCACCGCCGTCATCGTCCCGCCCACCACCGGCGCGGACCGCCTCGGCCTGCGGGACGTCAGCCTCGTACTGGTCAACACCGCGCTCGGGGCGGCCGAGCAGGTGGCGCGCCAGGCACCGATCGCCCTGGCGCCCGGGCACCAGGACTCGCTCACCGTCGTGGCGCCGCCCGACCTGTCCAAGGCACGCGACGGCGTCCAGAACGACGTCAACGGCCTCTTCCTCGTCCTCGGCCTGGTCTCGCTGGTGGTGGGTGCCATCGGCATCGCCAACGTCACCCTGGTGACGGTGATGGAACGGGTCGGGGAGATCGGACTGCGGCGCGCTCTGGGCGCGTCGAGGCGACAGGTGGCCGGCCAGTTCCTGCTGGAGTCGACGACCATCGGCCTGCTCGGCGGCATCGTCGGCGCGGCCCTGGGCATCGCGGTCGTGGTGTGCGTCGCCGTCGTCAAACAGTGGACCCCGGTACTCGACCTGACCTTGGCCTTCGGCGCCCCGCTCGCCGGAGCCCTCGTCGGCCTGCTCGCCGGCCTCTATCCGTCGCTGCGCGCCGCCCGCATGGAACCGGTCGACGCGCTGCGCGCACCGTCGTAGCGCCCCGCCGGCCTCCCGGGGCATCGGCTTCGGCCGCGGGGGCATCGGTCTACCTCAACGGCCCACGCGACGACGCCCAGGACGTCGTACGCGCTCTGGAGGGCCCCTGCGGCGCGGGCGACTACCGGGCTACGGGCCCCATGTCTCCTCTTCCTCCCTGGGTGCCGTCGGACGACGCAGCGTCAAGGTGTTGAAGGCTCCCCCGCCGTGATAGGCGAGCGTGATGGTCGGAGACTCCCCCCTCGCGTGTCCAGCCCACTCCAGCCTCGGGTCCCGCGGGGTTCTTGAGTCCTGTGGGTCCCGGGAGTCCCGTGGATCTCCTCCGGTGATGCGACGGAGCGTCAGAGTCTGGGATGAGAAGGGGGAGGAGGTGGAGGAGGTGGAGGA
>NZ_LIPP01000181.1 GCF_001418335.1 Streptomyces aurantiacus
GCGAGCCCCCCGCGCCACCCCCGGCACCCCTGGCGCCCTTGAAAACAAAACCGGTTGGTACGTATCTTCGGTGGGCAGTGGTCCGCATCCAACCGATCCCACAGCCTGGGGAGTTCGATGACCGTGCCCGCACACGCGAAGACCCACCCCGTCGCCGACGAACTGGCCCGGCTCCTCTTCGAGGGCGCCGACCGCGAACGCGTCCACGGGGCCTGGCGCCGGCTCGTCTCCGGCGAGGAGTTCGCCTACCGCGCGGAGCTGCCGCCGCAGGAGCGGACGGCCCTCTCGTACGAGCGGCTGCGGCTGCTGAACGAGGCGGCGGGCGATCCGGTGGAGCTGGCGACCGACCCGTACCGCCTCGCGGGGCTGCACGAGTGGACGGGGCCGGTGGACGGCGGCCTGACCACCCTCGCGAGCATCCACTACAACCTCTTCCTCGGCAGCGTCCTCGACCACGACGGCGGCCGGAGCCGGGACCTGTCCGCCTTTACGTCTCTACGGCACACAGGAACGTTTCTCTGCACCGAGTTGGAGCACGGCAACGACGTGGCGTCGATGGAGACGGTCGCGGTGTTCGACCGGGACACGGGCGGCTTCCACCTGACCACGCCCACCGAGGGCGCGCAGAAGTTCATGCCCAACACCAGCCTGACCGGCGGCCCCAAGACGGCCGTGGTCGCGGCCCGCCTCGTCGTCGACGGCGAGGACCGGGGGACGTTCCTCTTCCTGACCCCGCTCAGCGACGAGAGCGGTCATCTCCCAGGCGTACGGGTCCGCCGGCTGCCCCAACGCACCGGCACCCCGGTCGACCACTGCCTGACCGCGTTCGACGGGGTGTGGCTGCCGCGTACGGCGCTGCTGGAGGCCGGGCACGGGCGGCTGTCCGCCGACGGGACGCTGACCAGCAGCCTCGGCAACAGGCGCAAACGGCTCCTGCGTTCCATCAACCGCGTCACCATGGGCAAGCTCTGCATGAGCGCCGGCACGCTGGGCATGTCCCGCGCGGCGCTGACGATCGCGGTGCGGTACGCGTACAGCCGCTTCCTGGCCGGCCCGAAGGCGGGCGAGCGCGTACCGCTGGCCGCCCATCGCAGCCACCACGGCAGGCTGCTGCACGCGCTGGCCTCGGCGTACGCGATGACGTTCCTGCACCGGTCGACGGTGCGGCGGTTCGCCGCGCAGACCGCAGAGGACCGGGCAGAAGACCGGGCGGAGGACCGAGTGGAGGACCGAACGGAGACCCGGGCGGAGGAACGGGCGGAGATGGAGCGCGAGGTGGCCGTCGCCAAGGGCTGGATCACCTGGCAGGCGCGGGCGATCACCATCGAGTGCCGCGAACGCTGCGGCGCGCAGGGCCTGTTCCCGGCCAACGGCCTGGCCGACCTTCCCCTCAACATCGAGGGCGGCATCACGGCCGAGGGCGACAACCTGGTGATCTGGGTGAAGGCCGCCGCCGAAATGGTCTTCGGCCACCAGGTGACACGGCCGCCGGACAGAACCGACGATCTCGGGGACCGCGAACTCACCGAACTTCCGTTCCTCCGGGACCTGTTGGCCGAGGTCGAGGGCATCTGGCAGGAGCGGGCGCGCACCGCCCTGCGCGAGGGCCCCTCGGGCGATCCGGTCGGCCGCTGGAACGTGACCTCGGACGCCGCCCTGGAGATGGTCTCCGCGCACGCCCGCCTCCGGGCGGCCGACGCGTTCCTGGCCGCGGTCGCCCTGACGACGGACCCCCGGGCCGGCCACCTGATGCGGAACCTGTGCCGGCTGTTCCTGCTCAAGCAGCTCGGCGAGCACACCGGCGACCTGCTCGCCGAAGGCCTGCTCACGGCGGATCACGTACGCGCCCTGCCGAAGGCCGTCGACATGGTCATGGCGGAACTCGCACCGCACCTGATGACCCTGGTCGACGCGTTCGACCTGCCGGCGGAGGTGCTGTCGAGCATCCCGATCGCGAGCGGGGGGAATGTCGGCGGGACGGTTCCCGCGACGCGGGAACCTGCGGTGCTCTGACGTGTGGGTTGCGTCTGCGGGTGCGGGTGGGTGGGGGTTGGTCGCGCAGTTCCCCGCGCCCCCAAAAGACGAAAGCCGGGGCGCAGCCCCGCTTTCAGGGGCGCGGGAAACTGCGCGACCAGCCACGACGCACCCGCACCCGCAGACGCACACCAAGCCGGCGGAGCCCTACCGCACAAGACACGGCCGCTTCGCGTCGAACCGCCAGTCGGGCACCAGGTACCGCATCCCCACCGCGTCGTCGCGAGCCCCCAGCCCCTTCTTCACGTACAGCTCATGGGCCGCGAGCAGCCGGTCCATGTCGAGCTGGACGCCCAGCCCGGGGGCGTCCGGCACGGCGATCTCGCCGTCGACGATGCGGGGCGGGCTGACGGTGAGCCGCTCCAGCCCTTCCTGCCAGATCCAGTGCGTGTCCAGGGCGTTGTACTCACCCGGCGCCGCGGCCCCGCAGTGCGTGACCATGGCGAGCGAGATGTCGAAGTGGTTGTTGGAGTGGCAGCCCCAGGTCAGGCCCATCGCGTTGCAGAGCTGGGCCACCTGTACCGATCCCTGCATCGTCCAGAAGTGCGGGTCAGCCAGCGGGATGGACACCGACTGGAGCGCCAGGGCATGGGTCAGCTGCCGCCAGTCGGTGGCGATCATGTTGGTGGCCGTCGGAAGACCGGTCGCGCGGCGGAACTCCGCCAGGATCTCCCGCCCCGAGTAACCGTCCTCCGCGCCGCAGGGGTCCTCGGCGTAGGCGAGCGTGCCGACCAGGGGCGCGCACAGTTCGACGGCCTCGCGCAGCGACCACGCGCCGTTCGGGTCCAGGGTGATCCGCGCCCCGGGGAAACGGCCCTTGAGCGCCCGTACGGCCTCGACCTCGTCCGGGCCCGCCAGGACACCGCCCTTGAGTTTGAAGTCCCGGAAGCCGTACAGGTCGTAGGCGGTCTCGGCCTGCCGGACGATCGCCTCGGGGGTGAGCGCCTCCTCGTGCCGGACGCGGTACCAGTCGACGTCCGAGTCGGGCTCACGGACGTACTCCAGATCGGTGCGACCGGGATCACCGACGTAGAAGAGATAGCCCAACACTCGTACGCTGTCCCGCTGTTGACCGTCGCCGAGCAGGGCGGCGACCGGTACGTCGAGGTGCTGGCCCAGGAGGTCGAGCAGCGCCGACTCGACGGCCGTGACGGCGTGCACAGTGGTGCGCAGATCGAAGGTCTGGGCGCCGCGTCCGCCCGAGTCGCGGTCGGCGAAGCGGTCCCCGATCGCCCGCAGGACGCGCTTGTAGTCACCGACCTTCGCGCCGACGACCAGGGATTCGGCGTCCCGCAGCGTCCGGGTGATCTTCTCGCCGCCGGGCACCTCTCCGAGCCCCGTACGGCCTTCGGAGTCCTTGAGAACCACGACGTTGCGGGTGAAGTAGGGGCCGTGCGCGCCGGAGAGGTTCAGCTCCATGCAGTCGCGGCCGGCGACGGGATAGACGGCGAACTCGACGACAGTCGGCTGACTCATACGTACCGAAGACCTCTCGATTCCCATACCCACCGCTACCTCCACCTCTAGACTATCTCCATATGCAGATGAAGTATATGTATGAGAACAGAGGCTAGGTCGGTGAACCGAACGGGTCAATGGGCGGGACACCGCGAATTACGATGAGGCCATGCCGGAGAGCAGCGGAGTCCGCGAAGTGAAATCGGCGGCCCGCACGGTCGAGCTGCTGGAACTGCTCGCCACCCGCGGCGACCGGCCCGCCCGCCTGGACGAACTGGCCGAGGAACTCGACGTACCGCGCAGCAGCATGTACCAGCTGCTCCAGACCCTCGTCGACCGCGGCTGGGTGCGCTCCGACACGACCGGGTCCCTCTACGGCATCGGGATCCGCGCCCTGCTCACGGGCACGAGCTACCTCGACAGCGACCCGCACGTGCGCGTGGTACGCCCCTACCTCGACGAGGCCTCGGACGCGCTCGGCGAGACGATCCACCTGGCACGGCTGGACGGCCCGGACGTCGTCTACCTCGCGACCCGCGAGTCCCACGAGTACCTGCGCACCATCAGCAGGGTCGGCCGCCGGGTCCCGGCCCACGCGGGCGCCCTCGGCAAGGCACTGCTCGCCGAGCGCCCCGACAACGAACTCACCTTCCCCGAGGGCACGTTGACTGCGCTCACCGAGAACACGCACACCGAACGCGGCACCCTGCTCGCGGACCTCGCGGTGGTGCGTAAGCGCGGCTACTCGGTCGACCGCGAGGAGACGGTGACGGGTATCGCGGGCTTCGGCTTCGCCCTGCGCTACGACTCCCCGGCAACGGACGCCATCAGCTGCTCGGTCCCGGTGGCCCGACTCAGCGACGCGCACGAGGCCCGGGTGGTCGCGGTGATGCGGGAGACCCGATCGAAGATCGAGAGCGCACTTCCGCCGGCGTCGGCGTCGGGGACGCCGGACTGGCGCTGAGCGATCACGGTCCAGCCCCACTGACCACTCCGGCGAGAGTTCGCTGCCGAACACTGTCGCCGCTGTCGAACACTGTCACCGCTGTCACCGCTGCCACCGCTGCCACCGCTGCCACTGATGGCCAGAGGCCACTTTCCGAGCGGGGCCGACTGATCTACCGAACCGCGCATGCCGGGACGCGGAGGAGACGTCGATCGCGGCCGGTGCCCCGTCGCGGAGCCAGGTCGATCCGGCCGGCCGACGTACGGGACAGCCCTTAGGGGTTGCGCGGGTCCGCGGCGCAGTCGGGAGCCCACAGTCGAGAGCCTTGACATTATTTGGATTACAAACCAACATGGAAGTTGTTCGCATCCCAAACAAATAATGGGATGACCTCGACGCCCGATGCCTCAATACCCCAATGACCGCGCCGAAGACGGCGGCCGTCTACGGCTCCGTCGACGTACCCGGTGCGCCCGAATGCTTTTCGTAGCGGTTGGCGACGACCCGGCCGTCACAGCGGCTGGGGGACGGGAAGCGCGCGGCAATGCGACGACCGTCGCCGACCGCCGACCGCCGAAGACGCCGTGCGAAATACCGACAACAACGCAAACCAACACACCAAAACCAAAACCAAACACGCCAGACCAAGCACGCCAAGACCAAGGGTGAGTGACGCCCTCACTCACCTCTGCTGCAAGGAGGAACTCCATGACCACGTCTCGAAACAGGCGCCGGGTGGCAGGCCTGGCCACCGCAGGAGCATTGGTGCTCGGTACTCTTGTCAGCTACTCGGCGCAGGCGGCAAGCCCGTCGGCGCCACCGAAGGCCGGCTCCACCTCGGCCTCCGACACGGCTTCCAGCACGTCGGGAATACCGGCAATGGTCGATCCCGTGACCGACCTGGGACGGCAGCCGCGCGGATCGGAACCGACCTGGTTCGACTCGATCTACTTCACCAGTTCGGTGAAGGCGAACGGTCACGACTTCGGCATTCAGGTGCAGACGCGGGTTCTCCCGAACATTGACGAGGTCGCGTACCGCTGGACGTTCGCGGTGACCGACAAGACCACTGGATGGCACGACGACTACGAAGCCGTCGTCGCGGCGGACGACTATCGGTGGACCGAAGGAAAGCTCGACATCAAGGCGCCGGGACTGAGCTGGACGGGCAACGCGGACCGCCAGTCAGTAAAGGTCGACACGCCCTTCGGATCCCTCGATGTCGACATGGAGTCCACCGGCCCCGCCCTGAACTACGCATCGACCGGCCTTTTCAACTTGGCCGATGTGCCGGCCTACGAGTTCGCGCTTCCGGAGATGCGGACGTCCGGAACGCTCGCCATCGGCAACAAGAAGCACAGGATAAGGGGAACTTCCTGGCTGGACAGGCAGTGGGGCGAGTTGCCGCAGGCCCTGACCCGGTGGACGTGGATGAACCTCAGCATGCCCAACGGTGACAAGGTCGCCATCTGGGATGCGGTGGGGGAGAAGTCCGAGGACAGTTGGGCGACGGTTCTTCACCCGGACGGTTCCTACGACGTGGTCGACGTCGAACCGCTTGCGAAGGACGCCTCCAAGCCGTGGGTGAGTCCGGAAACGGGTCAGACGTATCCCACCCGCTGGACGGTCCGCATTCCCCAACTGCGCACGGAGCTCGCCGTATGGGTCACCGGCACCCCGGCACAGGAAGTCCAGAGCGAGACCCCCGAGGGGGGCTACCAGGAAGCCACGGCAGCTTTCGCCGGCAAGTACAACGGCAAGAAGGTCAGCGGTGAGACCTACGCGGAGTTGAACGGAAACTGGCGCCCCTAAGGGCTGTCCAGTGAGCGGACCGATCGGGCCCGGATGCCAGCACACATCACGCATCCGACACGGGTCACCCGCACCATCAGGTGGCCTTCACGTTGCGACTTAAGCAGTGAGGGCCGCCTCAGGCAACGTTCGCCTCTTCGGGCGTCGACGGGCAGCCGGCCAGACGCCTGCATCCAGTCGTAGGAACGGAACTGCGGCGGCCGGTACACGTAGATTGCTTGGGTGTTCAATCGGCTTGAGGTCAGCGTGTTACCACCGGGACCCCGATGGGCTGCCCAGTTGTCTTTCCGGATCGATGGCGAGGAAGTGGTGGCTGCGGCGATCGGAGAGGGAGGCCGCGGCCCTTTTGTCGAGGAGGCACTGCCGGTCGCCGGCCCGGGGCCGCTCTGGGCGACCGGCGGGGGACGTCGTGCAGTACTGGGTGAGCCCGAGTGCACCGGCGGATGCTGTGGCTACTTGTCCGTGTTCGTGCAGCGGCACGGTGGGATCGTGGAGTGGTCCGACTGGCATGTGCCGGTGGATGTCGCGCGCCCCCGGCCTTTTACTTCGACTTACTTCGACGCTGATCAGTACGACGCCGAACTGACCCACGCGCTGACCACGTTTACCTCGTGACTGTCCGCCGCGTGGGTGGCTCCCCGCGCGGCGGACCGGGCCTGAACGGTGGTGACGTGGCGGCGGGCCCAGATGGTGCTGTTGTCCGCGCAGGGCATGCCGGTGGCGAGAATCGCCGAGGTGTCGTTCACCAGCGACGACCGGGCCCGGGACATGATCCGCAACTTCAACATGAACGGCTTCGACTCACTGTGTCCGAAGTACTCCGGCGGCCGACCGCAGATGTTCACGCTGCCCGAGCGCCGCGAGATCAAGAAGCTCGCCAAGTCCAAGCCGACCGAGCACGACTTGCCGTTCTCGACCTGGAGTCTGACCAACCCGGCCGACTTCCTGGTCACCGAGGGGGTGGTCGACGACAGCAGCCACGAGAGCCTGCGCATCTCGCTCCGCAAGGAAGGCATCTCTTTTCAGAGCCAGGATCGCCCGGCGGCGCCCGCTGCGGACCTCGGGGTTCATAACTGCCATCGGTGGAGTTGCGGTTGATGGCCGGCGTCTCCGGCTTCGCGCTCACGCTCGGGCAGCCGACCAAGGCCCGGAGCGACGAACAGCCCGACCGGATCCATCTGGGGTTGGCCTGGTCGGGCTGTTCAGGGGAGGGATGTCACTCCGCCCAGGGAAGCGGGATCTTGTTGTCGCTGCCCGGCATCATGGCCTTGCCCCCGACGGCCATGGCGACCAGCGCTTCCGCGGGCCCTCCGACGGTCTTGAGCTGTCGCACCGTGCCCGCGGAAAGAATGAGCGCCTGGCCCGCCTTGACCTGTTCGGTCTTGCCGTCCACCTCGACCTCGAATTCGCCGGACAGGGGCATCCACACCTGCTCGCGGTCGATGATGTGCACCGGGGTGGACGCATCTGCGCCGAGCTCCACACGCCAGGTGCTGACCTCGGCACTGCCCCGGCTGGGACCTGCCAAGCCGAACACCGAGCCGGCGGGCGTGTTCGTCGTTCGCTGTTCGCTCTCGCTGACCACGTACATGGATCCCCCCCTGTAAAGTTCCTTTACTCGCAGCGAGTAAAACTACTTTACTTACGTGTGTCAAGATGACCCGATGGAGACCCACGATCCCGTCGATCCCGTCGATCCCGTCGATCCCGTCGAGCCCGTCGAGCCCGTCGAGCCCGTCGAGCTCACCTTCCTGCTCGGGATGGCCTTCCAACTGGTCCTCTCCGAGTTCGTGAGCCGCCTGGACGCTGTCGGCTACGCCGAACTCCGCCCCATCCACGGCCTCGTCTTCCAGGTGCTCCACGGTGCCGGCGCCACGAGCAGCGAACTCGCCGAGCAACTCGGGGTCACCAAGCAGGCAGCCGGCCAGATCATCGACGACCTGGAGAAGCGGGGATACGTCGAGCGTCAGCCACACCCCGCCGGTGGTCGGCGCAAGCTCGTCGTACTGACGGCGAAGGCGCTGGAACACCTCGCCGTAGCCGGGAGGATCCTGCACGAGCTGGAAGCACAGCTGACCAAGCAACTGCACGACGTCGGCCTGCAAATTCCACGAGCTGAACTCGCGGCGATCATCCGAACCTTGGCCGGAGACTCGATCCCCCCGTTGCGTCCCATCTGGTGAGGGCAACACATTGCGCACACCCGGCACCCGAAAGGGACCCCTGCACCTCCAACTTCGCTGACAGCGGTTGTCGGCTCCGGTGAGGAGCATCGCCGGTGCTGGGTCATGGCGATTGAGATGTTCAGGAGAGCCCGGCTACAGCGCAACGTAACGCAACGCACGGCCAACTCAATGATCATGAATGCGTACCCGCCTACGGCGCCAACGCCGCCAACGCCGCCCCGCTCATCTACATCGGTTGCGCATGGGTCAACAACCCCACGACCCGGATCACGGCCCGCAAGCCGGTGGGTCTCGCGACCTGACCCACAGCCCGACTGACACTCACGCCATCCGGCGCCCGACCGAGGCCAGCCTCCGACGCAGGCCGCCTCTCAGCGGCAGACCTGACTGACGGGCCGACCACCGAAAGGCCACGCGCTACACTGACGGCGGTGGCACAGCCGTGCGTCGGCTAGGCCGCCACAACACTGTCGGGGTCCCGTCTGCCTTGGCCCGCCCACCTGGGCACCAATCTCAGACACGTTTTCCGACAGATCCCCGCCTTCGTAGCTCAGGGGATAGAGCACCGCTCTCCTAAAGCGGGTGTCGCAGGTTCGAATCCTGCCGGGGGCACCAGCCAAAAGGCCCCGGACCGATCATGGTCTGGGGCCTTTGACATCCACTTCTGACATCAACGAGGACGGTCACTCGCAATCGGCCGCCGCTTGAGCAGCCGGTCCATGTGGCTGATGGCCTCGCGCTGGGTGTCCTGCACGACGTGCGTGTAGACGTCCATGGTGATGCTGATCTGCGAGTGCCCCGGGATCTCCATCACGACGCGGGGCGCGACTCCGGCCGCAGTGAGGAGAGTCGCCGTGCCGTGCCGAGCGTCATGCAACCGGATCACGCGAAGGCCGGCGGACTCGGCGACGCGGGTGAAGGAGCGGTAGACGTTCCGCGGCTCGACCTGGTGGCCGGTGCGAGTGGTGAAGACGTACTCCGATTCCTGCCACCGCTCCCCCGCCTTGGCGCGAGCGGCGGACTGCCTCATCCGGTGCCAGCGCAGCGGAGCGATGCAGAGCGCGGGCAGCGGGACGACGCGGCGACGGTGGCTCTTGGGGTCGTCGTCGTACAGGACGCCACGGCGACGCTGGGTCTGCTGACGGACGTGGAGGACGCGGTTTTCGAGGTCGAGGTCAGACCAGCGGAGGCCGATGATCTCTCCTCGACGCAGCCCCATGGTGATGGCCAGCACGAAGGCCGCGTAGAGCGGGTCCCGGCGGGACGCCGCGAGGAAGTCCAACGTCTCGTCGAGAGTCCAGGGGCTCAGCTCCCGGTTGTCCGTACGAGGAGGCTCGACGAGCTTGGCCACGTTGCGCGCGATCAGCTCCTCGCGGCAAGCCGAGGACAACGCGGAGCGAAGAACACGGTGCGACTCCTTGGCCGTTGCCGCGGTGGCCTCCTTCTCCAGCCGGACGAGGAACCGGCGCACGTCCGCGACGCCGAGGGATTCGAGCCTCTTCGCACCGAGAAGCGGCACCAGATAGAGCCGTACGTGCGACTCGTACTTGTCGTACGTACTGAGCTTCCGCCGAGGCTTGACCACGTTGTCCAGCCAGTACGGCAGCCACTCGGAGAGCTCGGCCGAACGGGTCGGCACGGGTACGCCCTGGTCGACCTTGGCCAGCAGCTCCCGGCGCATGGCGTCGCACTCGGCCCAGGTCTTGCCGTAAGCGAACTTCCGGGCCCGGGTGCCGTCCGGCTGGAGCACATAGACGGCAGCCTGAAAGCGGCCGTCCTTGCGCTTGGTGATGGTGCCCGCCCCGTTCGGGTTGCGCTTGCGCTGACTGGCCATCAGGCAGCCGCCTCCATTTCGTGGGAGATGTAGTCGCTGAGGGCCCGCGCCGGAATGCGGCGGCATCGGCCGATGGTGATCGAAGGGAGCCGACGAGAGCGGATCAGGTCGTAGACGGTCGACCGGCCGAGCTTGAGTCGCGCCATGACCTCGGCCACGGTCAGCAGCTCGTCATCACGCATGCGTCGGTTCTCCTTCGGTTCCGGGGGCGGGTGCGAGGGTTTCGGCAAGCCACGCTTCGGCGTCGGTGAGGCCGGTTCCGGCGTAGACCCAGTGGGCGAGGACGAGGGTCGTGCTCTCGTCGGTCGCGCCCTCGATGCCGGTCGTGGCCTCCGCGACCTGTGCGCGGCGCCAGTCGGCGCGGGCGGTGCGGAGGGCGCCGAGGGTGGTGGAGTAGCGGCGGGACTTGGTGGAGAAGTGACCGCGGAAGCCGAGCATGTGGGCCCAGGCCCGGAGCCGGAGTTCTTCGAGGTCCTTGCGGGCGCCGAGGGTCTAGGCCGTACGCACCAGGCGCCGGGCGTGCTCGCTGATGTCGAGTTGGGCCAGTTCGGCGAGGAACTTGAGCGGGCGGTCGAGAGTTCCCGTGGCCGCTTCAGCACCTTTGGTGGCGTACTTGGCGATGTACGCGGCAACAGCCCGGTCGGTGAGTTCCTGGCCGCCGTCGAAGTCGGCACCGCGGATGGTGCGTACGTCGAGCTGGCGGCCGAAGGCGAAGACGTGCGCACGGCTGTCGATGACCGGGCCGTCCACGCGGGCAGCGGTCGCGGCGGCGCGGATAGCATCGGTGAGCAGTTCGGCGGTGGCCCAGGCGGGAGGCGGGGTGTCGCCGCCCTCGGGACCGTCAATGCGGATGACGGCGTGGAAGTGGACAGCCCCGCGCTTCTGGTACTCGGCGACCTTGGCGAAGGACACCCGCGCGTGCTCGCGGAACTCCCGCTGTGAGAGGAGCACCAGGACCAAGACGCCGAACACGGCCGAGGACTGGGCATGGTCAACGCACTCGCACACCGGGTGGTGGTCCACAACAGCGACGGCGGCCACACTGTCACCGCTGAACTCTTCACCGGAGTCCGCCCAGGAGGCCACCCATGCTGACGGACGAGCCGCGGTGGGGCTACTGGTGCGAGTGCTGGACGGAAGACCTCGCCGAGGGAACGGTGCCAGAGCTCCGAGCATCCTTCGACGCACACTCGGCACCACAAGCCGACAGGTGGGTAGCCGTCGCGCTCCGCACGATCTCACCGGCACTCGACGTCGACGCGTCCGACGAAGCTTGGGCATGGCTGTACGAGGGACGCATAGAGACCCGACGAGCGCTCCTACGGATGCAGCCCTGCGCAGTCTCAGTGACCCAGGCCAGCACCCGCATCACCTGGACGATCCGCCCAGTCCTCATCCTGCCACTCGCACACCGGCAGGGCACCGAACTCCCAGCCTGCGCATACGACTTCAAGCCCCAGCAGTCCGACTGAGTTACAACTCTCTCTACTGGTTCAAGGCGGCTCGCTCCGCTCCCCGCGCGTGGCCCGGCCCCCGCCCGGGCCTACGCTCGTGTCTCCGCCCCGCTCCAGCCCGGCCGGCGCCTGTGCCACGCACACCAACCCCGATGACAGCTTCATCAAGCAGCTGATTTTCGTATGCAGATGAGCGACAATCCCGCACATGACCGATGAGCAGTCTGCTACCGACGATCCCACACACGTGCAAGATAACGGAAGAGAGCTAGTCGCTCAAGCCTTCGAATCGGCCAGGCGGAGCGGTCGACTGAACTGGACCGAGATGACTACTGCTGTCCTGAAAAATCGCCTGCTAGACATCACCGGGCGCGCTTTCAAAGAAAGCGATTACGGAGCCCGCGATATCGCCTCTTTTGTCAAGGCATATCCAGACCTACTAGCCCTTGACAATTCGGCTATCCCGCCAAAAGTCAAACTAATTACCACCTCGGTTACCGAGAACGCAAAACTCCCAATCGCCAGTCAAGGACGAATCCGACCCGACCTATGGCGCGCTGTAATGGATTACCGCTCAGGCAGAAGTTACTACTGGGACGGAAAGCAGGCAATCGCTAACGACTCAGCCACCCTCGGCCCCCTTCCTAAATTTCCAACAATTTCGAGCGAGGAAATGGATAATTGGCGAAGGAATTTTCAAGAAACCCTGCCAGAGAAAATCTCACTCAGCGAACAAGAAGGCGAGCAGCTAGAAAATTGGGTCACCGTGAGGCTACCCACTAATAATCTACCTCTTCAGGCGAGGAGCCTGTGGAACGAGCATCTCAACAACCGCGTTGTGAAGCTCTTGAGAGAATGGTTCCGCGATAATTCGCTCTTGATGCCTGACGATATGGTGCAGCAGCGCACCACAAGTCGAAGTGCCACCCCCGTAGGCGTGGCTCAGCTTCGAGAGTTCATCTTGCGGTGCGTTAAGAACATGACCGAGGATGAACTCAAGGCAATTAATCTCCCGCCTTCTGCAGTACTACGTGCATACGGTGGTGGAGAGGCTGGCCTCCGGCTCGGCCTCGGCAGGCAGGGGGGCCTGTGAGCGGATCAGCACGTCCTCAAGCCTCTGAGCAAGTTTCGGTGCACTTCTTTTCCCCTCCTTCCGGGCGCGAAAGTAGAGAGCAGACCGAAATTCGAAAAGTCATCGAGAATAAATGCAAGGCCGAGAGGGCAGAATTCATTGTCCGCCGGACAGAGTTAGTCAAGGTGGCAGGTGGGGAGAACTCCGGGCGACCGTTTAATCTAGTCAGAATCGAGCACGCCAGAGACCTATATGAACAGATTCACCGGATCCCTGTAATCACGATGTCCAACATCGGATGCTTCATCAGACGCGACCCAAGCAGCATTCCAGTAAGAAAAAAGCAGCTGATCAGTCTAGAAGGGTTCGTTCGCTACAAATCATTCTTCCGCATCTTTCGCTCCCCTACCGAATGCGTAACATTCATTGATGAACTCGGGTCGCTGAAAGCAGCTTACTACACCACTGATGTGCACGACCCTCGCATGCTCCCGCTACACATCTTTGATGCAGAGGGAAATTGGGAAAATCTGGAAGATGTAGCACAACTTCGCGAATTCCGATCCCGTTTTGGCGGGGGAGCGACACGCTTCGATCGATGCCGCCGCGAGTGGGCAAATCCCAAAGCGCTGCATGGAAGAGATATTCTGCGCGTAAACGGTGTTGAGATACCCATGGGATATCACTGGGATGTCACACGAAAAAACGGAGACGAGCGGATCACCACCGCTCACGAGGTTTGGAAACTTCCCGGGAGCAACTCGTACTGCAATATCTATCCCGATGGATATATTAGACCTGGCCAAGGAAATGGAAAGAACAGGAGCAAAAGGGTTTGGCCTTAAGTGATTCCGCCTCTCACATAAAAATGCCTCACCACAATTTATGGTGAGGCATTTACATAAGATCTTAATTTGTCGAGCGCTCTCTCTTAGCTCAGCTCGTAAGCAGCGGTACCAGTGGACCGCAACCGAAGAGAACTTCGGGGCTCGACCAACATAGTCGCGCCACTTAATCACTGCCAGCACTGAGCGAAGCTGGGTTGATTCGGAGGCCTCCGAGCCAACCCCTCCGGTGGGCTCACGCCCCGCGGATCGCCTACATCGTACAACGGCGATGCCCTTAGGTTCCAGTGCAGTGCACCACAGCCGGACCATAACGAGCAGGGACTAACGTCATACGGGTCTTGGGTCTGATGTTTGCCCAGTTCAGAGCACAAATGCCCTCTGGAGCGAGCACGCACATGAGGGGTGGCACGGCTTGAGATCGCCGGCTGACTGCTGCAAACCGGCAGGCTGCGGCAGCCGATGAGGGACATCTGAGAGAAGCAGCACGCGTCCACCGACCCTCCGATCCCCGGCTGAGAACCGGTTCTGCTGTCCCGGCTTACTCTGGTCGACGGCACCAATAGCGTGGCTGAGACCGGTAGGGGTGCCGCGAGGCACACGCGCGCCTGATCGGTTGGCGCACCCGGCGTCGTGGCTGGCTTTCGTCGGCTGCGGCACAGACGAACCTCGCACCCTCGGTGACGTCGCTGCACGACGGGTTTCATAATTGCCAGAGCTCCGCCCTAGCCAATTACCCCTCCATCGAGCTCATTCCGGCCATACCCTTGGCTGCCATGGACGAGGGACTTGCGGCTCTAGCCGGAGCAGCTATCGGCGCAGCTGCCAGCGCTACCGGTGCTGGATTGGCTTTTGGGGCAGCAGTCAAGCAGGCAAGGATCCAGGCACGAGCTGAGCACGCGCAATGGCGGCGGCAGGTGCGTCGGGACGCCTACCTGGCCTTTCACGCCCTAATAGAAGACGTGTACAACAAGAACTGGGACGTTATGGAAGACATGTCCCTGCAAGGCGCGCTAACGCCTGCTCATGTTCCCACTTCTCTCCATGAGGCCCGGCGAGCGGCAAGTGAAGTGATGGAACCCATTAGGCGAGCAAGAGGGGTTGTGCAAGTCGAAGGCCCTCCTTCAATTTACCGGCTAGCCTACCAGCTCGACCTATTGGCCCACATAATCCTTGACGAAGTAGCCATCCTCCAATCAAGGCCATCTCCGGAAATGGATGCGATCAGACAAGCAGACGGGAAACTCCGGGCGCTTCAGGCCGGAGCAGAAGGCTTCCTCAATGCGGCTGCCAAGGTGCTCGATGATCCTGAGCCGACAGCCCCTGTCTCACGCGCCCGTCGGTGACCGCACGCCCAGTAGCCGCTCACCGCACCACAAGCGCACCAGATCGTGCGGGGAACAGCGGGGAACCACGGGGAAAGCCGTCCCACCCGACGACGCCTCGACCCGACCGTTCCCCCAGGTCAGCGCCCGGAACAGCTCCAAACGCCCGCAGCTTCCCAAGCTGATGGTCTACCGCCCGCCTTGACCTCGTAGGGATGGCCTGATCGGCTGGTCCCATGGCCACCGACCCGAGCGAGTACGACAAGGCGATGCCGATAGTGGCGGCCCATCTGGCGAAGGTCGAGCGGGCGGTCAGCCAGACCCGTTCCTCTCATGCCGGACAGCCGTACACGACGGTCCGGCAAGCCCTCCTCGAAGCACTGCAGCATGAAGACGCCCAACGAGTCGTACCGCAGGTCGTCAACGAGTTCGCACGGCGAATCTCTGAGGAGCCGGAACAACTCCCCTTCTGACATCCACACCTGACATCAACGACGGTGGACAACAGCAGCCCCGAGTGGCGGACGATGGCCTCCCAACCCGCGATTCCGAGTGCTGTGAGGCCCCGGTGATCGAACTTCTAAAGCGGGTGTCGCAGGTTCGAATCCTGCCGGGGGCACCAGGGGCAAGACCACCTGCGATATGTCGTAGGTGCTCTTTGGTATCCCCGTCCGACATTAACGCGAGTGCGACCCCGGCCGCAGTGAGGAGCGTGGCCTGCCATGCCGGGCGTTGTGCAACCGGGTCACCCGGAGGCTGGCGGACTGATCGGTGCAGTTGAGGGAGCGGTGGCCGTTCCCTCAACCGGCCCTGGCGGCCAGCACCGTGGGGAAGATGCAGCCGAACTCCAGGCTCTGCTCCCCGCCTTGGCCCGATCACGAATGAGGCACAGTCGGGCCTGGTTGGTGGGTCAACCCTTGGGGCCAGAGCAGTACATTCCGATGGCAGGCCAGGTGTCCGAGGTGACGCGGCCGCCCATATGCACCTGGGCAGCCTGCTCATCTTTGACCCACTCGCCATGACAGACGTCGTCCTCGATGCCGTTGTCAGCCTTGTTTCGTATCACATTGATGCCGTAATTCAGCGGGCCGTCGATTGTTTTGGCGTAGTCGTATATGGCTGATTTGGCGCTGTCCGCAGTGGCGGTCGGAATGACGAGGTCCACACTGCCGGCCCCGGATATCTCGATCTTGTTCATCACGGTGTAGGCCGGCGCCCTGGAGAACTCCTTCGTCTCAGGCGTCTCCACTGACTTGCCCTCATGGTCACTGTTGCCGCACACGGTGAGCACGACGAGTAGCAGGCCGACCGTCATGGTGGCTGTCGTGCCGGTACGCATGTTTCTCCTAGGGGTGGCATGTACGAAAGACGCTCACCTCGGGCATTCCGTGTGCCCCGCTATACGTCCATTGGGCAACATGGGCACACCAGATACCCTCCCCTCCCGGGGGGGGAACCGGTCAGGAACAAACGCATAGGTCGTGTTGGGTGCGAGCAGGCGCGACCAGGACTGTCCGAGACCGGCTGGACCCTCGCGCCGTGCAGCGCTGAGCTGGCATCGCGGCCCGCGAAAACACCTACGGTTGCTGCTCCCACGGATTGACCACCAGGGCCCTGGTCCGAGCCATGTGCTTGATGTTGCGGGTGGCTACCGTCCAACTGTTGGCCAGGGCGGTGGCGGCGATCAGGGCGTCCGGTGGGTCGATGCTGGTGCCGGTGGCCTTGAGCATCTTGTGGATCGCGAGGTAGGCGGCCGCTTCCGGCTCCCCGATCGACGCGATGCGGTCACGGTATTCGTGGCGTACCGCAGCGAGAGCTCTGGCGTAACGGGCCTGCCGTACGGGGTCCGGGCTGGCGGCCACCCCTGCCTCGATCTCAGCAACGGTGATCACGCTCAGGAAGCGGTCAGGCCTGGCTGTGGACCGGAACCAGGCCATGACGCGCGGGTCCGGTTTCGTACGAGTGGTGAGTTCGGCGACAACGTTGGTGTCGAGCAGGTAGATCACTCGGCGTCCGGCTGCTCATCGTAGGAACGGGCGCCGAACTCCAGACCCTCGAACGGAGTGGAGAGCAGAAACTCCTCGAAGCCGTCGTTGCTCAGCGTCACCCAGCGGTAGAGCATCGCGGGTAGCGCCTCGATCTCCGTGTCGGCAAGTTCCGTGTCGAAGTGCCGACGCTGATCCTCGGGCAGGGACTCGCGGATGTCACGGATGGTCCGCAACGGATGCGTCGACTGGGACTGCGGGTGAGGCACACCGCTGGGAGCTGTGGTCATCGGCATCCCCTCCACATTGATCAGGTTGCGTAGCACTATCGACCCCAGGCTACGGGTTCCTGCCGACCCGCTTACACCTCTGCGGCCAGAGCGGATATCCGTCCAGTTCGGGCTCGCCATCGGGTCGACGGCCGCCCGGGGCGGATCCAGCACACACGAAGCGGGAAGCCCTGCGAACACTGAGAAGCACCAAAGCGTGTTTCCACAGATCAGCTACTTGATCACGAAAAGCTCCTACAGAGGTTGTCCGCCAACCTCACCGGCTCCATACCCTCTGAAACTCTTCGGCCGAGATGGCCTCCAGCGGATCCTCTTCCGGGTCGATCGCCCGGTCTGTCAGGAAACCGTGCTTGTCCTCCAGGTGCTCCCAGCTGTACCGGTGGAGCTGGCCGGCCGGAGTCAACTCGGCTTGCTTGGTGACGGTCAACTCACCGCGGTCAGGGACCGCCTCGAAGAACCACAGGCCGCCGTCATCGTCAGCATGACGGAAGTAGTGCCGCAAGGTGGCACTCTCATCAAGTGCTCGGAAGTAGGCCATGCGCTCGGCTCTGATGCGCTCCAGGTCAATCACGGGGCCATCGTGCCAGCGAGCACCTGCGGTCACACCGTCCTGAGATCCACGAGTGACATCAACGGAACCGGATGCCAGCACTCCTTGACGGTCCCGCAAGAACGGCATGCCCGGTAGTTCCCCCGCCCGTGCCGAGCAGCGATCGAACTCCTAAAGCGGGTGTCGCAGGTTCGAATCCTGCCGGGGGCACAGCGTCGATCAAGGGATGGGCCCCGGAACTGCCAGGTCAGGGTAGGTCCGGGGTCCATCCCTTACTTCCCACTCCTGCGCTGCCTCACTCCGGGAAATCGAACTGTCCTGACGTGCACCCGGGAGCGGCGATCACACTCACGCCATTGAGCGCATACTCCAGTATGCTTGCCGCATGTCCTCAACGACTCGTATCACTGTCACCCTGCCCAGCGACCAGGTGGCAGAGCTTCGCAAGCTCACAGACAACGTCTCCAGCTACGTAGCGGAAGCAGTAGCGCGCCAGATCCGGCACCAGCTGCTGGGTGACGACCTACGACGCCATGAAGAAGAGCACGGCAAGTTCAGCGACGAGGAGCTGGCGGAGGCCCGGTCGAAGATCTTCGGTGCCCTTGCCCCTTCCAAGAACACGGACGCCGCATGAGCGAGCGCATCGAGACCGTTGTCCTGGACTCCGAGGGACTTTCGGCCTGGATCACGCAGGACCGAAAATTCCTCGCACTGCTACAGGCGTTCCACGAGATGGGCGCCGACCTCGCCATCGGAGCAAATACCATCGTGGAGGTCAGCCACTCGCGTACCAACCTTCCACGCCTCAACTGGACTCTGTCACGCATCAAGGTCGAACCGGTCACCGAGCAGGCCGCAAAGGCCGCTGCGGAGCTCCTCAAGGAAGCCGGACTACACGGCCACAAGTACGCCATCGACGCAACCGTGGCCGAAGTCGCACTGCGCCAGCCAAGGCCGGTCGCACTGCTGACGTCCGACAGCGACGACATGACAAAACTCTGTGGCAATCACGTGCGGATCATCTCCCTCTGATTCGTCCGAGGCTCCGCTCCCGGTCTCGTGCCCCATCCATGCCCAGCCGAGCGGTCAACAGCGGTAGCCAGGAGCGTCGAGGGGCCGCTCCGCAAGCTCCCCTCACCCGGAGTATGACCGGGGCAGAGCACCTTCGACCCCCGCGGGCACCGGTGACTCCCCAAGCCGAGAGTCCCGCTACTCAGTACGGCCGCTGAATCTGGTGCTCTCCCAACGCCGTGGAGTATCGGGTCAGCAGTGCGTCGAGAGCTTCCAGTAGAAGGCCGGCGGACTCCCCCGCCTCAGCCGACAGTCGGGCAGCATCCCGTCCCACCAGCCCTGCCCGGCCGNNCGACGCCCTTGCCGGCCGGGCGGACGCGCACGGCGGCGAAGCCGGAACGTAACGCGCCGCGCGAGCCCTGCCGCCAGGTCAGCGAGGTGAACGCTTCCTGTCTGAGGCCGGCGGCCAGGGCTGCCACGAGGGGCCCGGGGGCGGTAGCGGGGCTGGGGCCGGCAGCCGACGGGATGGCTGCCGGCTTGTCGCCGTCCGGGGGCTCAAAAGACTTGGCCGCCCGGAGCCCCGCGACGACTCGACCGCTGATTGCGATACGCGACTCGATCGCTCTGTAGGGCAACGTGGGCGGAGTCGTCTGCGGAACTGCAGTGAAGCGACGAATCGGCCGAGGGGACTGTGCCCGAGATCTGGGCCGGAGTGGACATCAGCAAGG
>NZ_LIPP01000182.1 GCF_001418335.1 Streptomyces aurantiacus
CCCGCGATCCCCCCGGATCCCCCTCCAGAGGTCCTGATGCCACGTACGACCCGCAAGGTGGGGGAAGGGTTGCACAGCCTTTCCAAGATTTTTTCGCACCCCTTGCGTGACGCAGGTCATAACCGTCATAACTCGCTAGAATGCGCGGGACTGTTGGGGAGCGCAGGTGGATCCCGATCTCACGGCACCGCTGCATGGCGTCAGCGTCACCGGCATCGTCCTGAGGGACGACGGCCGTCTCCTCGCGATCAAGCGGATGGACGACGGCACATGGGTGCCGCCCGGGGGAATGCTGGAGACCGACGAAGGACTGGAGCACGCTGTCGTCCGCGAGGTCCTTGAGGAAACCGGCGTGACGGTTCATCCCCTGCGGCTGACCGGTGTCTACAAGAACATCACTCGTCGGACGGTGTCCATCGCCTTCCTCTGCCACGTGGTGGAGGGCGAACCGCACGTCTCGGACGAGGCTTCCGACGTCAGGTGGATGACCCCGCGGGAGGCGCACGTGGTGATGCCACCGCTGCGTGCGATCAGGGTCAGTGACGCGCTCGACGCACACGGCCCGTTCGTCCGGTCCTACTAGCGGGGCCGGGGAGGACGTATCACGTTCTATGTGCGCGTGCTGTGGCTGCCCGTACTGCTGATGGTCCTGGCCACCGTCGCCGTTCACGAGGCGACCGAGCGCCTGTCGATCAGCCGCGACCCGGCCGTCATGGGCCTGCTCTCGCAGTTCGACGGCACAGCCACCACGGTCTTCGTGGCGCTGGCCACGTTACGCACCTCGGTGAGATCCGGGGCCCCGGGAGGAAACGCGCGCCTGTGGCGTCGCTCCGTACGCTTCCAGTTCGCGGCCGCCTTCGCGCTCGCCGCGTTCGTCGTCGCGACCGCCGCGGCCCACTACACGGGCCTGGGCTCCTGGGCGGTCGCACTCAACGCCACCACGATCGTCGCCGTGCTGTGGGCACTCGTCGGCCCGCTTGAGCCGGCATGACCCTGCGGCTTGAGTACGACCTCGTCCTCGCGCCGGCGTCCCACGTGGACCGGATCGTGGCCACCGTCCGGACGGGGCTGCTGGCACACCGGACCGACAGCCGGGCCGAGGTCGACATGACCTACCGGACGAACCCCACCCAGGACGGCCTCGTCCTGTCTCTCAGCGTCGACCTGGAACTCGGTTTCTTCGGCATGGCCGAGCGCGGCGCGGCGGGGCTGGTCACCCTGCTCGGCGGCACGAGCTTCCGCGATCCCGCCATCAGGAGCGTGACGCTCAGCGCGTTCGGTTTCCTCGGCACCGACCCGCTCTTCCCCGGCCCCGTCCGTGGAGCGGGCATCCTGGACGGGTCCGCCGGTCCCGCGCCATGGCTCTCGGTACCCGTGCCGAAGACGGCCGCCCGTCAGTCCTGGGACGAGGTGAGCCGCACCCTGGTGCAGGCCGGGGTGCAGGTCATCACCGACCTCAGTCTGAACGTGAACGACCACGAACTGACCACGCGCGCCGCCGCCGTGGCCGAGGAAGCGACGGCCGGCCGGCCGGTCGCGCTCTTCTTCAACGCCACGAGCAGACTCGACTACGCGGTCCGGTTGGTCGAGAGGATCGCCACCACGCTGCAGCCGCAGGTCCCCAACATCACGGTCGGCATCCGTATGTGCCCGCTGGCCATGGGCTTCTCGGTACTCGAATACCTGCGGACCTGGAATGTGCCGATCTTCGCCTACACCCTGACCTCGTACCCGTCGGGCCGCACGTTCTGGAGCCAGGCCGCCTACGCCTCGATGATCCACGCCATGGGCGGCGACGTCGTCAACATAGGGCTGTTGAGCGTCCCCGCGCTGCACAGCGGAACACTCTACGAAGCCATGCTGCCCTTGCTGAGCAGGAGAAACGCGAGAAGGGCCAGCCTGCCGGCGCTCACCGGCGGCGTCGAACCGCGCGTGGCCTACCAATACGCCGCCGCGGTCAGTGATCCGGTGCTTCTGCACACCATGACCCCGGTCTTCCGCGGCGGTCTCGAACGGAGAAGCATCCGCAAACGCGTCAGGGCGATCCGCGAAGCGGTGGAAGCGGGCCGCCGGTCACTGGACATCGACCGCCTGTTCGCCGAGCGCAACTCCAGCGTGCGCAACTGGCAGGAACTGGAAGAAGAAGGGTGAGAGGACAGGCATGACAGACCAGACAGCCAAGGCAGATAAGGCAGATAAGGCAGATAGGGCAGGGGAGACCGGTATGGCAGGTGTGAACAATGAACTGCGCACACTCCACGTACTGGGGAGTGGGTCGGCCAAGCCCAGCGCCCTCCGGGCCAACTCCTCGTATCTCGTCGAAACCGGCGGCTCACTGTTGGCCATCGACTGCAGCGGCAGCCCCGTACACGAGATCATGAGCCGCGGTCTCGACCCGGGCGCCCTGCGCCACCTCTACCTCACTCACGGCCACGCAGACCACGTGTACGGCCTCCCCAGCCTGATCCACTCGCTGTGGATGCTGGGCCTGTTCCGGCAGGAACCGCTCGCCGTCCACGGCACACGGGAGACGATCGGTATCGCGAAGGCACTGCTCGCCCCCTTCGGCCTTGAGGAGCGCCGCAACGCCCCGCGCATCGACTGGCGGCAGGCCGACGCGGACCGGCCCGGCGAACTGGAGGGCGCCGCGGGGCTGCGCGTCACCGCGTTCCCCGTCACCCACGCGGGCACCGAGGCCCTCGGTTACCGAGTGGGCGACACCGTGTTCTCCGGCGACGCCATCTGTGACGACCGCCTGATGAGCGCCGTGGACGACTCGGTGCGAGCGTTCGTCGTCGACTGCACGGGCCCGGCCGGGAACGCCGGGCACGCGGGCGCCGCCGACATCGCCGAACTGGTGCGCAAACGCCCGGCGTTGGAGTCCGTACTGCTGACGCACATCGGATTCCCGGCGTCCGAGGAGAGCGCGGTCCTGGACGCCTTCCAGGGATGCGGAGCCGAGGTTCGCGTCCTCGTGGACGGTGATCGCCTTGAACTCCGCTGACCCGGTCGTCTTCTGCGGTATGGGCGGTTCGGGCTCGACCTACCTGCGCCACGCCCTGGCCCGGACCGGTCTGACCGTCCACAACAAGCCGGACATCGTCCATCACCGCCACTGGGTGAAGCGGGGCCGGGCCGCGCAGCGCGACGAGTTCAGCCGGCGAGCGGGCGGCTTCACCATGGACACCACCGGCATCGCGGGCATCCAGCACTACTTCGACCGGTTGGCCGCCACCCCGGCCACGTCCGCCGTCCTGAGCACGTGGGCGGAGCAGCAGTTGCTGCGGTACACCACCCGGCGACGCGTCGTCTTCCTCCTGCGCGAACCCGCGGCGGCCTACCGTTCGATGTGCGACCCCGGCCGGCACGGAGACATCGCCGAGGAGTACGGCGGCGTCGACTCCTGGTACGCCGTCTTCTACGCCGAACGCTGGCGGAAGACCGCCGAGGAGTACCTGGCGCTGCGCGCGGCCGGCTGGGACGTCTCGCTCTGGTCCTACGAGAACCTGCCCGACCACGCCCGCAGGGACGGCTACGGCGAGATGGTCACCCAGTGGCGGCTCTCCGCGCCCCGGCTGAGACCCACGCTGCGTGACGAGACGATCGACCTGATCAGAACGTGCACCCGTGAGGTGCGCGAAGCCCTTGACGTACCCGAGTGGTGAGAGGCAGCCGCCATGGCGAAGGGGCCGACGACAATCGGCGACGTCACGATGGGCCGGCGGAACACCTTCGGGCCCGGCGTGGTGATCTCCGGCCCCGCCGTCATAGGGGACGACAACTTCTTCGGCGCCTACGCGGTCATCGGCGGGCGGTGCCGCCAGGCACATCAGCAGGGCGCCGCCGCCCGGCGAAAGACCGGCACGGTCGGCATGGTGGGCATGGTGGGCACGGTCGGCATCGGCTCCGGCAACTACTTCGGTGAGCACTCCGTCATGCACGCCCCGGTCGGCCGGGCCACCGTCCTCGGCGACAACAGCTCAGTGGGCGCGGGAAGCCTGCTCGCCCACGACTCGTGCGTCGGCTCCCACGTCACGCTGTCGGTCAACTGCACCGTGGGAGGCCACAGCGTGATGCTCGACTGGAGCGGTCTGGGCATCGGAAGCTCCCTGCACCCCCGTACGGTGATGGGGCACTGGTCCTTCGCCGGCATGGCCGCCGTGGTGACCCGTACGGTGGGCATAGGGCACCTCGTGGTGGGCAACCCCGCCGAGTTCCTGCGCCTGAACTTCGAGGCGTTCGTACGGTCCGGCCTGGACAGCGCCGCGCTGGCCCAGCTCCGCGAGTTCCTGGACGGCGGAAATCCACCGCCGGGCTCGAACCCTGTCTCCCGTGCCGTGGCGGAGTTCGAGGCCGCGACCTCGCGGACGGTCAGGAACCGAGTACTGCGGAGCTGGTCGGACATCGAGCCGGCACGGTCGCGCGACGCCTCGCGCGAGGTGCCGCGCGACGTGTCGCATGAGGCGTCGCGTGAGGCGTCGCGCGACTCCCATGACTAGCGCCTCCGCTGCCCCGGCTGCCCCGGTTGCCCGTCCGCCGCTGCCGTCGAGCCTCGCCGCCCGCTTCGTCTGCGGGGCACACCGGGGGCAGCTGACGCAGGTGTCCGCCCCACGCCTGACCTGGGGAACCGCCCTTGTCACGACGACCGGTACGGGCACCGCCGGCCGGGCGCTGCGCTCCCTCCTCTACGGGGTGAAGGGCGCGGCGGACGTGTGGCGCCACCGGGAGGCGATCGGCCGAGACCACCCGCTCCTCGACGCCCTGCTCATGGCGCTGCGGACGAGTTGCGACAGCCGTGACATCACGGCGCTGCGCAAGTGCGGCGGACGGGACCTCGCCGCGCTGCGCGGTGTGGTGCCGAGAGCACGCCGTACCGAATACCGCGACTGGAACAACTGCGCCGTGGCGGCGGCGGTCGTCGACGACAAGGCGCGGTGCAACCGCCGTCTCGGAGCCGCGGGCATCGCGGCCCCGCGGCAGATCCCGCTCGACGCGGGAACCCGGGTGTGGACCGCGGCCGAGGGCGTCGCCCCCGGGACGACCCTGGAGTTCTCGCACCAGGACGTCCCGTACGCGACGTCCTGGATGCTCAAGGACCGCTACGGTCTGCAGGGCGAGTCGGTGTGGGTCGCCCGAGCAGGCCACGAACCACGGACCGGCGACCGCGCGCTGGAAGACCTCGTCCGCGCCGGCCGGCTGGTGGCCGAGGAACTGCTGCGGCCGGAGGGCTGGTTCGCGGAGTCGGGTGACACCGCCCTGCCGACCATGAGAGTCGTCACGTCCAGGCTCCGGGGACGCACCGAAATAGCGGGAACGGTCCTGTTCCGCGGCGGAGTGGGGGCGGTGACCGCCAACCGCAGACAGGGCGGTACCGCACACCTGGTCCACGAGGACGGCTCCTGCGGGGACGGCCTGGACGCGCTCGGCGAGAACCGGGGCCCGTGCGCCTACGTACTTCCCACGTCCTGGGCGAAGGACATACGGAGCATGTGCACGGCGGCGCACGACCTGTTCCCCTGCGTCGGCTCGGTCGGCTGGGACGTCGGGCTCTCGGACCGAGGCCCCGTCGTCCTGGAGGGCAACCCGAACTGGGGCATGAACGTGCCTCAGTTGATGCCGGGCAGGCCCATGCTGGAGGAGTTCAGGACGACGCGCTTCCGCGACGGCTGGTAGCGGGGGCGCCAGACGGGAGCCGGGGGATCAGTGAGGGCTGGGCGATCGATGACTGGGGGATCGATGGCTGGGAGACCGGTGGCTGGGGAATCGGTGGCTGGGGAATCGGTGATCGACACGGCCGGCGTGCGCATGGAGCGCCTCGGCCACGCACGGTTGCCCGCGTTCCTCGCGTTCGCGGACCGGACGACGCTGGACAGCCTCCTTCCGCTACGGACCACCCGTCGCCCCGCCGCCGGTCAGACGTACCTCTGCGCCCTGTACCGGGACCAGGTGATCGGCTGCACATCCTGGTACGAGGGGCATCGGCACGACTACGTGGGCCCGGACGGGACGACCGCCCGCTCCACAGGCGTGTACCTGTGCTCTTCCGAAGTCCTGCCGGAGTTCCGCGGCAGGGGGATCGGCGGCATGCTCTACGAACGCCGCCTCGCCGAGTGCGGCGGGGACGGTGGGGGCGGCGGGGGCGCCCCCGCTGTCAGCATCGAGATTCTGGGGCGGGGAATCCCCCTGTCGGTCGACGACGAAGCCCGGCCCGGCCTCGTGTGGCACCTCGCGCACGACTTCGTGGTCGTCGGCCACAGCCGTGAGGACGACGCCGGCCCGGTCCTCCTCCGCCGCCGCCCAGCATCCGCATCGGCATCGGCATCGGCATGGGCGGAGGTTCAGTCCGTGTGTGACACGAACCGCGCCGCCGTCTCCGCCAGGACCTCGCGGCCGTCCCTGGCCCACAGGCCGTCGTTGAAGAGTTCGACCTCGATGGGGCCGGTGTAGCCCGCCGCCTCGACGTATGCCTGCCACTCGCGCAGGTCGACCGAGCCGTCGCCGAGCTGGCCTCGGCCGTTGAGGACGCCCTCGGGCAGTGGGGTCGTCCAGTCGGCGAGCTGGAAGGTGTGGATGCGGCCACCGGCGCCGGCGCGGGCGATCTGCGCGGGGGCCTGGTCGTCCCACCAGATGTGGTACGTGTCGACCGTGACGCCGACCTGGTGCGCGGGGAAGCGTTCCGCGAGGTCCAGGGCCTGGGCGAGCGTGGAGACCACACAGCGGTCCGAGGCGAACATCGGGTGGAGCGGTTCGATGGCGAGACGCACCCCCCGCTCCTCGGCGTACGGGCCCAGCTCGCCCAGTGCGTCCGCGATCCGCTCCCGGGCGCCGCGCAGGTCCTTGGAACCTGCCGGGAGGCCGCCCGAAACCAGTACGAGCGTGTCCGTGCCGAGGGTGGCCGCCTCGTCGACCGCCAGGCGGTTGTCGTCGAGCGCCGTCACACGCTCGGCCGGGTCGATCGCCGTGAGGAAGCCGCCCCGGCACAGGGTGGTGACGGTCAGACCGGCGTCCCGGACCAGCTTGGCCGTCCTCTCCAGGCCGTACGCCTGGACCGGCTCCCGCCACAGGCCGACGCCCGGCACCCCCAACCCCCTGCAGGCGTCGACGAGTTCGGGCATCGACAGCTGCTTGACCGTCATTTGGTTGATGCTGAAGCGGGCCAGTCGCGATGCGCTGCCCGCCGGTTCACTGGTGCTCACTGGTTCACTCCGTACAGGGAGAGCAGGTTCTTCATACGGGTCCGCGCGAGCGCCGGGTCGGGGAACAGGCCCAGGCCGTCGGCCAGTTCGTACGCTCGGGCCAGGTGCGGCAGCGAGCGGGCCGACTGGAGGCCGCCGACCATCGCGAAGTGGGACTGGTGGCCCGCGAGCCAGGCCAGGAGGACCACGCCCGTCTTGTAGAAGCGGGTGGGCGGCTGGAAGAGGTGGCGCGACAACTCCACGGTGGGGTCGAGCAGTTGCCGGAAGCCGTCCGTGTCGCCGGTGTCCAGCACGCGTACGGCCTCGGCCGCCAGGGGGCCCAGCGGGTCGAAGATGCCGAGCAGGGCGTGGCTGAAGCCCTGGTCGTCGCCGGCGATCAGCTCGGGGTAGTTGAAGTCGTCGCCGGTGTAGCAGCGCACCCCGTCGGGGAGCTTGCGGCGCAGGTCGATCTCGCGCTCGGCGTCCAGCAGCGAGACCTTGATGCCGTCGACCTTGTCGGGGTGGGCGGCGATGACCTCAAGGAAGGTGCTGGTCGCGGCGTCCAGGTCGATGCTGCCCCAGTAGCCCTCAAGGGCCGGGTCGAACATGGGGCCCAGCCAGTGCAGGATCACCGGTTCGGCGGCCTGGCGGAGCAGGTGGCCGTAGACCTCCAGATAGTCCTCGGGGCCCTTGGCGACGGCGGCCAGCGCCCGCGAGGCCATGAGGATCGCCCGCGAACCGGACTCCTCGACGAGCGCCAGCTGCTCCTCGTACGCCGCCCGCACCTCGTCCAGGCCGTACGGGTAGCCGATCTCGGTGACCGGCAACTGGTCGGTGCCGACGCCGCAGGCGATCAGCCCGCCGACCGCCTTCGCCTCGGCCGACGAACGGCGGATCAGCTCGGCCGCGCCCGCCCAGTCGAGGCCCATCCCCCGCTGAGCCGTGTCCATCGCCTCGGCGACGCCGAGTCCGTGGGACCACAGATGGCGGCGGAAGGCGAGGGTGGCGTCCCAGTCGACGGCGGC